>JAHEBB010000090.1 GCA_024642575.1 Trueperaceae bacterium
TATGGTTACTACCGATCCTCAAACCGAAAACCGTGTGGTAGCTTTTTGGCTCGAATCAGATAAGATTACGGCAATCACTATCGTTCAGCGGTCTAAGTGATTATGGTCTAACGACTGAACTTCTTTAGTATCAGACATTTTGATCACCTTTAATGAGTATAAGTCTCGAGCCTGAAATTATAAAGTGTGCAGCTAGGTTATTAACATTTTCGAACGCTTTATGGGTGTTTACAGCTCGAGCTTACACTATTTTATAAGCATAGTTTTGGAAAAATTTCGGGAAGCGTTCACAAATATTTTTAGACGTACTTTTCGTTTTCTAATGGGAACAATTTGATGCGCGAACTGTGTTTTGGAATTCGACCAAAAACTCTTACGTCGAACATCACGTAATTTTCAAAGGGTTCGAGAAAGGCTTAAAACCTGAGGTTTTACTTAGAAGGTATCCCTCATAAAAGTGCCTCGAGCGGGGGAACTCGAGGCTGTCAGAGAGGAGATGGAGGTAAAACCTCCACTTAGTATCATAGCACAAGGGTCTATTACAGAGTCAACGCTTTGATTACAGATAAGCTCAATTATTGCAATCTTCGCGCCCAAATTGCATTTCATTAAGCTCAAAATGGTTTTATTGTGCACTAACAATATCTGGTCTTAGCGATACTGCCTCACGAAGGTAAATATGTTTTATCTGTTTCTGGCTCTTCTTGGTATTGATTTGCAGCATCACACGAATAGCTTTGGGTAATCGATTTGGTACTGGAATTTCTTGCGTACAAATTAAGGGAACAGTGGTCATGCCAAGCGCCCTTGCTGCCTCGGCAGGAAAAGTACTGCAAAGATCGGGGGTAGTGGTAAAAAAGATGGAGGCAATCGGCTCAAAATCATCTATTTCATTTGCCTTAAGCATTTCAGACAATAATTCTCGAGTAGCTTCATGAATGAGCCCAGCTTCATCACGTTCAACCGTGGTTGCACCACGAATACCTCTTAACCAATATGTCTCTTCCATAAGCATCAATTCTATCATTAAGAAAATCAGGATGCTCATACCTGGCTATTAAAACATAGCCTCCGAAATTTACATCTCTCAACTGCGCTTAAGCATTCTTGACTTAAACCCCTTCAACTCTTAGTTGTACCTTTGAGAGTACACTAACAGACAAGATTCTTGGCAATTGCTACATTGATGACATGACCACCCCATCAAATGAATGGACAGAGCCTTTATGGTTTGATTTGACAGGCGAACAAAAAGTCTTACTAGGTTCCTTAAAGGATTTTCTCAAAGCTGAGGTCGCCCCAGGCGCAAGGGCA
This sequence comes from Trueperaceae bacterium, assembly GCA_024642575.1. Taxonomy (GTDB): domain Bacteria; phylum Deinococcota; class Deinococci; order Deinococcales; family Trueperaceae; genus JAHEBB01. Next base: position 1,315 of record JAHEBB010000090.1, read on the forward strand.
AGAGACAAAAGTGCTAAATTTCCCATTGAGCTTGTTAGTAAACTGGGTCAACTGGGCATTCTAGGAATGCAAGTCCCTGAGCAATATGGCGGAGCCGAGCTTGATACCCTAACAACAGCGCTTATTATTGAAGAGATTGCAGCCGTTGATGGTTCACTTTGTCTCACAGTGGCATCTCATAATTCTCTTTGCACAGGACATATTTTGCATGCTGGCACGCCCCTACAACATAAAGACTGGCTACCCGACCTGGCAAGCGGCAAGAGCCTAGGTGCCTGGGGCTTAACAGAACCTGGCAGTGGGAGTGACGCGGCTGCCTTACAAACTCGAGCCGAAGATTTCGGTGATTACTTTCTTATCAATGGTTCAAAAGTGTTTATCACCCAAGGAACCGTGGCGGGAACTTATGTCCTTATTGCGCGTACTGACCCAGCGAGACAAGGTCATCACTATAGCGATGGCATCAGCGCCTTTGTTGTTGAAGGCTCGAGCTCAGGTTTGCTGCGGGGTAAACCTGAAGAAAAACTGGGTTTAAAAAGCAGCGATACCACTCCTTTAAGCTTTGAAAATTTAAAAGTGCCTGCTGAAAACCTTTTAGGAAATCGGGGTCAGGCCTTTAAAGATGTTATGGAAGTATTAAATGGGGGTCGCATAGGTATTGCAGCCATGGGGATTGGTTTAGGCAGAGGCGCGCTTGAAATCGCTGCTAAATATGCTTTAGAACGTCAACAGTTTGGAAAGAGCATAAGTACTAATCAGGCAGTTAGTTTCAAAATTGCGGAAATGGCGCTCGAGCTAGAAGCAGCAAGGCTACTGGTCGCTAAAGCGGCAGCACTAAAAGATGCAGGTCGAGACTATTCTGTGGCTGCCAGCATGGCAAAACTCAAAGGTTCTGTTGCAGGTGTTCAGGCATGTGATTATGCCATTCAGATTTTAGGAGGATACGGTTACATTCAAGATTATGAGGTTGAGCGAATGTGGCGAGATGCTCGCCTGACCCGTATTGGCGAAGGTACTGACGAGGTCCAGCATATGATTATTGCTAGAGACTATCTTAAAAGATTTCAGTCATAAAAAAGTAGATGCCTGTTAAAAGAAGTCACAAGCATCTAAGCTAATACTTGCAAAACAAAGCGTTTCCGATTCTACTTAGCCTTGCTTAGGTTTCTGATTCGTTTCAGACAATTGGTATTCAAGTCCTTGATAAACATAAAAAAGAGCTGCCACACACATACTAAGAGTAATGATAAATAATATAAACATATTTGCTCCTTACGTTGCAAAAAATTATCCTATTTCAAAATGACCGCGCAAATACCTATCAGGTGAGTCGGTATCGCCGATCTTCTACATATGCACTTATTGCCAGGAGTACGCTTGCCGTTAGAAATAACGGGTTACTGCGCTGCACACCGGCCATAAATGAAAGCACTTGGGCAAGTAAAATAAGCGCTATTTTCAAATTCCACCATCCACTTCCTTTTTCCATGGCTTAGCTTAAAAAACCAACCCTGAAAAAAGCCTGAACAGCTTTTTCATACCAATCCTTTAAAGCTAAAGTTCAGGTATAAAAACGCCCCCGAGCTTCCTCGGGGGAGTGGATGCACGCGCTCATTTGAGCGCTCGCTTAGCATGACTTATTTTCACTTTCGGAATTCTTACTCTTGTGTATAAATATAAAAAATCTCAAGTCAGAGTAAATCAATGAAATTTAGACCTGGGCAACATTCTCTGCTAGTTACAGTAGTATTCGGAGCTAAACGCCTTTGCCTTACTATGCTTATAAAGTTCCTCATAACTCGAATTTTTGTATGATCATAAATTTAGGTCAAAGGCTTTTAATGACTAGAATTGCTGCGTTTTAAAGGGTACTTGCAAACGGTGTTTTACAAATGGGAAGGTAAGATTTAACTTTTGTCTTAAACTTATGGCTAATTAAATAAAAGTTGTTTTTGTCGAAAAGGTTTTAGAAGGCGATTTTGCGAGAAATAGTTGATAGTTTGAATGGTTTTAAGCGTTTCTCAGGCTTAAAAGATCGGTTCAACCATCAGATTTTGGCTGCTGCCAAGCACTTAATTCAGCCCAATCGTAGGCACCTGACATAATGACATCAAACACAGGATCCTTAATGTCGTAATAGGCTTCAACATTTTCTGGGAAATAGCGGGCAAGTTGCTGTTTGATTTCTGCGTAGGCATTTCTTGCCATAAGGTGCGTACGCAGGTAATCGCGGCAAAGCAAAGGGTAGTTTTGATTAAATCTATCTTTTATCCGAATGTGTATATTCATGGGTCTTGATAAATTTTTATAAATTCGCTTTTCAAGCTCCTTGGGTTCAAGACTCATTCCTGGAGGACAGTGGTCACGGTTAATTTGATCTAAATAATGTAAGCCAAGAGGCTCGAGCCTTTTTTCTGCAAGAACATCAAAGGTTTTTACCGTTATCTGTATATCGATAATATCTTTTGCCGCTAAACCAGGTACGCTGGTTGAGCCAATATGGTGTATTGCAAGCGCATCTGAACCAAGAACTCGCCGCAGACCTTTTGCAAAATTCGCAAATTCTAACGGCCATTCGTTGTGGTAAGGAAGTATCTCAATAGGCATGACTTTATAACATCACAGCATTCAATGGATAGCAAGGTTTTATTCAAGGTTCATGGCCATATTATAGGGTTTAGATGAATATTAAAGCCTGTAGAGCAATCAAGATACTTTTAGCCTTAAGGTTTTCGAAACTTTTCTAAAAAACCTGTGACGACTGCACCCTTCTTTCGGGGAATTAAAGCTAAAGTAAAGGAGCAACGAAGACCTCCGGAGAAAACCATTCTCCACAGCTACCCTGGCCCGCGAACCAGGGTAGTTACTTTTGTTGTGCTTAATTTTTTTAGCAATAGTTGACTCACAGTGCGGATCATGAATTTTGTGAAGTAACGCTACGTCTTTTTTTAATTCTCATCCTTTAGCACCATTACGCGTTTATTTGCTCGAGCTAGGTTGCAGTGTTGACTGAACCTTGCGGATGAACTATACTCTTCAAGATTAGGAAGTTTCAGAAATGACTGAAATATATGAATATATAGCTCAATCTTTAATTTTTTTTCCAGGATGGGCTGCATTTATTCTAAAAAAGTACGGTAGCTCGAGCCTCTTAAAAACAAGCTTGTGTTTTGGCATCCTGTTTAGTTTTTCTTTAGCCTTTGCACAGCTTAGCTATAAAGGTGAGTTTGAGTTTAGCTCGAGCGTCTCGGCAACTCAGGCCAAACAGCTTGACTCGAGCCAGTTCTCGCTGGCACTGCGGGCTCATTTGGAAGCTGACTATGACGTATCTCCTCTTAGTTTTCGCCTGGTTCTAGAGCCAGGAGTTAATTTAAATGGCCCCCTAATTGATAATGTGGTATTTGAACCAGGGCTTACGGAAGCCTATGCCCTTTACCGATTAGATACGCTAGATTTTAGTGCAGGGCTCGAGCGCCTGCCTTTAGAATATGCGAGATTAAGTGCGCCTTTTAGTATTGAACCTATTGGTAAAACGGGGCTAAAACAAGGACTTTGGGGGGCAAGGGCAACCCTATATCTTAACGATTGGCGCGTGCGCCCTGCTTTAGTTTATCGCAGTCAGGATGAACAAGCAGGTGCAGTAATAAGTGTGAAGAAAAACTTTAGTGACTTCGAGCTCGAGGCACATACCCTTTACCTTGATCAACGGTTCGCTTTGGGTTTGGGGGGAAGTGGGCTGCTAGGAGATCTGATTATTTACGGTGAAACATGGCTTTTATCTAATGATTTTGAGGGACGAGCCGCACTCGGTCTAAGTGGTTTCTGGGATGATAAACTCTGGATGCTTGAAGCTGCCTACGCCCCAAATCCCTTAGTTCCTAAGGTAGATGCCGTAGCTCAAATTCTTGGACAAATAAGCATTCCTCAAGGCGAAAATGGTTCTGTTGAATTTGGGACAGCCCTAGCCTATTTAGATCAACCCCCACTAATTCCTCAAACACTCTACGCACTCATAAATGCGTCCTATCAAATTTCTGAGCAAGATTACACCTTGAGCACAGGCATAACTGCATTGATATCTGAGCAAAGCCAATCTTATAACCTGAATTTTTCCTTAACAGGCTTTTTTTAAGGGATATCAGGTTCGTTGTATTTAATTACTTTCAGCATCTTCTTTATTGAGATAACAAGGTTTTAGAAAACTGAAAGCACTGAATGCGAGTTGATACAAAGTCCAAATATTCTTCAAGTAAAAAAACCTTTGGAATAATACCTTCTCGCGCTTCACTCGCATTAAATCGCGTGATTTAATGGAATTGGTATGAGGTAATACCAGAGATTAAGATTTAATGAAATACTTGAATTGCCCAAAATAAGAGCATTGTTTTAGAGATAGATATCGAGTCTAACGCTGTTAGAACAGTCAGCCCTTATTGTTAATTCACCAATCTAAGTTATTTAAAGCTTAAGGCGAAAAGATAACCCTTAGAAGGTCTATTCTAATTCTCATCTAAACCTGAAAAAATAGTTGCTTGGATGAAAACTTGATATAAGCAGTGTTAGTTAAACTATTACAACCCTACTAAAATTCAGTTTTCCAACCTTGTTTAAACGCTTGCTTGCCTAAGATTACCAGGGTTCTAAGCAAAAAATGTCTCAGAAATTAAAAACAATAAAGCGTTTAGGCGATTCAAAGAAAGACCTGGCAAAAACCCAGGTGAAACAGCGTTTTCCGAGGAGGATGCCTTGATTTCAGTTAAGGATATTAAGAAACGTTACGGTGCGTTCGATGCGTTAAAAGGTGTTAGTTTTGAGATTAATCAGGGAGAAATCGTTGGTCTGTTGGGGCCAAATGGGGCTGGTAAGACAACCACCATAAAAATATTAACAGGCTACTTGCAACCTGACGAAGGCGAGGTAGAAGTCGCCGGCTACAATGTCATTAACCAAACCACAAAAGCGCAAGCGGAAATAGGATACTTGCCAGAAAACGCTCCCCTTTACTCTGAACTCAGTGTGCAAGATTATTTAGAAATGATGGCAGACATTCGTGAAATACCTGCCAAAGAGAAGCAAGAACGCCTATTGGAAGCGACTAAGGCGACAGCATTAACCGATAAACTTACAACACCAATTGGTCAATTGTCTAAAGGGTATAGGCAGAGGGTTGGCTTAGCTCAGGCCATCTTACATAAGCCAAAATTGCTCGTTTTAGATGAACCCACCGTCGGCCTCGACCCAACACAGCTGATAGAAATTCGCTCCCTTATTCGTAAGCTAAGTGAGCACTCGACCATTCTTTTTTCTACCCATATATTGCCTGAGGTTGAAGCTCTTTGTAGTCGCGCAATTATTTTGATGAACGGTAGCATCAGAGCAGATGCAAGGCTTAGCGATTTGGCTGATTCAGCCAATGCAGTCGTGACCTTTGAAAAAGCAACCGATGCCAAAGGTGAGCTTGAAAGGCTCGAGGGGGCAACCTCTGTTGAGGCTTTAGCAAACGAACCAGGATTTAGGGTCATAGGTAGTAGTGGCAGCGATCTTTGCCCTCTCATTTTTGCGCTTGCCAAAAAACATGATTGGAAACTCCGCGAACTGCGGCATGAGGTACGAACGCTCGAGACTGTCTTTAACGAGTTAGCAACCAGTACTTCTACCGTCGAGGTAAACGCATGAGACAAGTATTTGCCTTTACCAGAAAAGAGCTTAAAAGCACGTTTGGCTCACCGCTAGCTCTCATTTTTATTGGTGCCTTTTTATTAGCAACCCTATTTATCTTTTTTTGGGTTGAAGCCTTTTTTGTGCGCGGCATTGCCGATGTTAGACCGCTTTTCAAATGGATGCCCATTCTACTTATCTTTTTGGTTTCAGCCTTAACCATGCGTCAATGGAGTGAAGAAGAGCGCTCGGGCACCCTCGAAATGCTCCTAACCTTACCCATCTCCCCTATCAAGCTGGTTTTCGCTAAGTTTCTAGCGGTTATGGCTATGGTTAGCTTGTCATTGTTACTTACTTTGGGATTACCCATAACGATTGACTTGATGGGTAATCTGGACTGGGGCCCAGTCTTGGGCGGGTATCTGGCAGCCCTCCTTTTAGCCGCTGCTTATAGTGCTATTGGGCTATTCATTTCTTCACGAACAAGTAGTCAAATTGTGGCTCTTATACTCTCGGTATTGCTGAGTGGCATTTTCTATTTGCTAGGCTCGAGCGCCTTACAAAGCTTTTTCAGAGGGGGAATCGATGATCTTTTACGCGCCCTTGGCACAGGGAGTCGCTTTGAAAGCATTGAGCGGGGTGTTATCGATTTACGTGATTTGCTCTATTATCTATCTTTAACTGGAATTTTCTTGGCCTTAAATGTACTATCCCTAGATAGCAAGCGCTGGAGTAAAGGTAAACGCACTAGGGCCTACAGGAGAAATTCCCGACTTGGAACTATTCTCCTTGCGCTTAATCTGGTATTACTTAATGTCTGGCTTTTTCCCTTGCGTGGCTTAAGGGCTGACATTACCCAAGATAAACGTTACAGTTTATCTAGCAGTACCAAAGATTTGCTTGATACCCTTTCTGAACCCCTGCTTATACGCGCTTACATAAGTGAGCAGACGCATCCGCTTTTAGCTCCCTTAATCCCTCAAGTTACTGACATGCTCCGCGAATACGAAATTGCTGGAAAAGGTGAAGTTACCGCCGACGTCGTTGACCCGCAAAAAAACCCTGAACTCGAGGCAGAAGCCAATCAAACTTACGGCATACAACCAAGACCGTTCCAGGTTTCTGACCGCTACCAAAGCAGTGTAGTAAACGCCTATTTTGATATTTTGTTACGCTACGGCGACCAGAGTGAAGTCATTTCATTTAATGACTTAATTGAGGTTGTGCCTAGCCAGACAGGTAACCCTGATGTGCAATTGCGTAATCTTGAGTATGACTTAACGCGAACCATTAAAAAAGTTGTCTACGGTTTCCAAAACGCCGACAGCCTTTTAGCCTCCTTAGACCAACCCGCCAAACTAACGCTCTTTGAAACCCCAGCAACCCTGCCTACAGAGCTAGCTGAAGGCAGCAGTAATATTGAGAAAATAGCTGCTGACTTAAAGGAAAAAAGTGGGGGCAAGCTCGAGCTTTCTGTCATTGACCCGAGTACAGACCCAAACTATACGCCTACTCGCTTAAAAGATGAGTTGGGTATTGAAGCCATCCCAGTTTCTTTTTTCTCGACCGATGGCTTTTACCAGCACATGCTCTTGCAGCTTGGCACAGGTCAGCAAGTCATTTTCCCAAGTAATGATGTCTCAGAGACAAGTATTAGGACCAGTATAGAATCTGCCATTCAGCGGCTTTCTCCAGGCTTTTTGCGGGTTATTGGCATCTGGACACCCCCTGCACCCCAACCAAATCAGTTTGGACAGCAGATGCCCCAGCTTTACCAAACTCAGTTTCTAAGTGATCAATTGAGCCGTGATTATAGTGTGCAAACCGTTGACTTAAGTAGTGGCAAGGTTGATTCAAATATCGACATTTTAATGGTTCTGGCACCTCAAGCTATGACCGAAAAAGAGCGCTTTGCGGTTGACCAATTCCTGATGCGTGGTGGCTCTGTCATAGTTGCCGAAGGTAATTACGGTATTACCGTTGACCAGACGGGCGGCGGTTTAGCACTTCAGCCACTAAGTGGCGGCCTAGCTGACCTGCTTTTACACTATGGCATTACGCTCGAGCCCAGCCTGGTTATGGATACTCAAAATGCACCCTTTCCCGTACCTGTCACAAGATCAGTTAACGGCTTTCAAGTTCAAGAGATTCAAGCTCTCGACTATCCTTTCTTTGTTGATGTTAGACCTGCCAGTATGGCGAAAGATAATTTGGTCGTTTCAGGTTTAAGTTCAGTCACCATGAATTTTGCCAGTCCTATCAGCCTCTCCGATGAGCTAAAAGATAATGCAACCGTACTCTTAAGCTCGAGCCCTAACGCTTGGACAAGAGATACTGCTGACATTCAGCCCAATTTTGATGCTTATCCTGACTTAGGATTTGCAGTTGATACTGCCAGCCAAAAATCTTATCCGCTAGCCGTTGCGGTTACAGGCAAGTTTAGTAGTTACTACAGCGATCATCCTTCGCCCTTTGACCAAAGCTTTCAAACAGATGCTGGAGATACCACCAGTGCAGACACTCCCGAAGCCTCACAAACCGTTCTTGGCACCGTCAAAACATCACCCGAGGGTACACGCTTGGTGGTTTTAGGCAGCAGTGAGTTTATCAATGACACGCTCCTTCAGCTTTCTGCTCGCCTTGGTGAAGACCGCAGTTTAAGCAATTTACAACTCATGCAAAATGCCGTAGATTGGTCTGTAGAAGATGCGGATTTGTTAAGTATACGAGCACGTGGAAGCTTCACAAGACTCCTAAACCCCATGACTGAACAACAAGAAACCTTCTGGGAAGTGCTTAATTACCTCATTGCAGTCATTGCCTTAATTGTGCTAGCAGCCTTGTGGCAAGTAAGGAAGAGAAATACGAGGCCCCTCATAACCGTGCCTCAAACAGCAGGGGGTGAAGCATGAGCCGCAAAAACCTTTTCCTAAGCTTTATTGCCCTTGCGCAAGCGGGCATTGTTGCCCTGGTATTTTGGGCATCAGCGCGTCCTGTTAATCAGACAAATGCGCCCTTGGTTTCAGCCTCGAGCCAAGACATTTCAAGTTTCACCGTAAGCGATGACACAGGGCAAAGTCTCACGCTAAGCAAAGTGAAAGATGTCTGGGTTTTGGCTGATAGTGATAATTTTCCTGCCGATGAATTCAAAATTAGCTCTTTTTTAAGTAAGGTGACCAACTTAACAACCCAAGGGCTCATTGCGAGGAATGCCAATAGTTACGAGCGACTATCGATTGCAGATACAAACTTTGTACGAAAAATCGAACTTACCAATTCAAGTGGTAAAGATGACGTCATTTATTTAGGTTCTTCGCCTAGAGCCAGCTCGGCGCATATCAGGTCTAGCTCGAGCCCCAACGTCTACCTGACAAGCGCTTTAACCAGCAGTGACATTGGCGTTTCAAAAAGCGCCTGGATTGATACGAATTACCTAAGTTTTTCGGCTGATGATGCTACTGAGGTTAAGTTAAAAAATGCAAATGGCGAGTTTCTATTTAGCAAAGAAAACGGAGTCTGGTCTATGGCTAATGCACCTGAAGGTGAAACCTTTGACCCTGAAACCTTAACCAGCCTCCTGGGGAAAGTGTCTGGCTTACGTATGCAAGAACCCCTCAAACTTGCCACAACCGACGCTTTTGGCACCGATCAACCTGTAGCAACCCTTGAGGTTAAAACAAATACAGAAGTAATTCCTGAAAGCTCGAGCCAACAAACAGAAACCAATACCAGCAGTGATACTTCGACAACACCCGCTGAACCTACGTTTACGGAGGCTGTTTACACAATTGATGTTGGCAATTCTCTAGACAACGCTTACGCAGTTAAAGCTTCTACCTCTGATTATGTAGTGAACATTGGAAGCTTTGCCGTTGAAGATCTAATTAAGTTTAGTAGTCAAGATTTTATGGTTAAAGAAGAAGCACCACAACAACCTTGAGGTGCAGGTATCATCTGGTCAAACTACCTTGAGCAGCTGGTATCATAAAAACCAACTAGGTCTTTTGGTGAAACAACGTACGAACTAGACGAACTGTATAAAGGTAAAAAGGCGACTTCTAAGCGTTAAACTGCTCTCTATTTTGTGGAATAGGGTTTGACCTATTCCACAATTCTATCAAGCTTGGTATCCCTTTTAAGCTTTAGCCAGCGCCGACAGCCATAAACATGAAACCAGGCTTCGGTCGTTTCACCTTCTGGGTTTGCTAACATAAACGCACGGTCAACATCTCTGGCATCTAGGTCTGTTAAAGTCTCAGGAACATGAGGTATTTCCCCATAGGTAAATTCTTCAATGGGTCTTGTCCCGCAGTGTGGGCAGGTTATTTGTAGACTCATCTTTTGCGACCTTCCTTTCTATGCATTTCACATAGTTCCCAGCCTTCGCTGGAAAATCGATTTAAAACCTCAGTCTTTCTAACTCAGTGCGTACCTGCGGAACCTCTATCTGCCATAGTTCGATCTCTTGCAAATCTATCTAGTGAAAAGGGTGCTATCAGGTCAGGCGTTTTTCCTGTAGCTACCAATTTCGCCATTTGCTCCCCACTTACAGGAATAGCTTTAAAACCCCAGGTTCCCCAACCCGTATTAATTAGAAAGTTTTCAACAGGCGTTTTTCCCATAATAGGTGAGTAGTCAGGGCTCATATCACAGCTGCCTGCCCACTGCCTATTAATGCGCAAGCTTTTTAGAAAAGGCAAAAGTAAGCCCGCACGGTATGAACAACTCTGTAACAGATCAAAACCAGAGCGCCTGTTATAGGAAGGTTGACGATCTATTTCTGCACCCATAAGCATTTCGCCTCGAGCCGTTTGACTAACATAAAAGAGCAGGTCGCTACTTGCCACAATAGGGTCAAAGGTTTGAGCAAAATGATTGGTCACATATGCCTGTAAAGGATGGGTTCGTATGGGGATGCGCAAACCCGCCATGCCGCATACGGTGCTTACATGCCCACCAGCGTTGCTAATGACTACCCCAGCTTCAATATCGCCCTGATTGGTTTTAACCCCAAGAACTTTATTGTCCTTCATGATGAGACCTGTCACTTCGGTATTTTGATGAATATGCGCGCCTTCTTGCAGCGCCCCTTCTGCCAGTGTCCAATTCACTCTGTCATGGCGGGCAGTGGCACCTGTTCGGTGATAGCTTCCCCCAAGTACAGGTAAGGTTCCACCGCAAGTTAAATCAATTTGAGGGCAAATCTCTTTGACCTCATCGGGGGTTACAAACACCGTATCAGAACCAAAGGCTTGATTCATAAGCGCTCTGGCTCGCTCTGTTTTTAGGCTCGCTTCAGAATGGGCAAGCTTTAACATCCCCTTGGTTTTGTGCATAATCCAGCGACCCGTTTCTTCTTCAAGTCGTTGATACAGCTCAACACTCCGCTGGTAAAACTTGACTGCTTCGGGAATCCCGTAATCAGCCCGAATAATGGTAGTATTTCTCCCCGAATTCCCACCACCAATATAACTGCGCTCGAGCACCGCCACATTGCTTATTCCATGACGTTTGGCAAGATGATAAGCCGTTGAGAGGCCATGCCCTCCCCCACCTATAATCACGACATCATAGCCTTTTTTTGGAGCATGCCAACTTAACTTGACCTGCTTTTCCATAAATTCATTCATGAATAAATCCCCCCAGTCTTTGTGCCAAGTCGTAAGCAAAGGGTACAGCAGTCATAATCAGGACTCGAGCCCCCTCAAAATAGAGTTTAACTGGCAAATGAGCTACCATTCCTTGGGCATATACGGGGCGTTCCGCAGGAATCTCCCAGGCACATTCATGCTCTAGAAAATGCAGGGCATTTATCTCTTCTAGCCAAACGCCAGAAAGACTCGCTTCTTTTGTAATGATGGCATAGTCGTCAGTAATATCGGCGGAGTTTACCGTTCCCATAACAAACATTTCGTCCGGCGCAACGCGGAAAATCAACGCAGCCCCAAATTTTACGGCGTCTAGCGCTGCAGGGTTTGCCACAACTCGGCTAAGAGTCAAACGTTTAAGCTCGAGCACGACTGGCCTCCTTGTCATAAAAGGGCAGTTCCACACATCTCGCTAATTCACCATTAATAGACACTTCTAAAGGCAAGTCACCTTCTAGCAAATCAAGCCAGGCAAGCATGACCGTTTTACCCAGTACAGGCGAATAGGTGCTTGAGGTAACGTAACCCACATAAGTTCCTTTTTGATAGATAATACTTCCTTCAAAAGGCGCTACTTTGCTATCCATTTCCAGGCCAACAAGTTGCTTATCCAGGGGAATTTTGTTGGTGCGCAGCAAAGCATGATGCCCAATAAAGCCCGTTTTTTCAGATGCAACCATCCATTCATGATTAATACGCCTGGGGGTCGAGTCAAACCCTGTATCTTTATTGACAATAATATGCCCTTTTTCTAGCCTCAGCATTTCTAACGCCTCGAGCCCATGGGGTTTTATACCCAAATCCTTACCAAGCTCCATGAGGCTCGTCCACAATGCTTCAGACTGCTCTGCACTATGATGAAGTTCAAATGATACTTCGCCAGTAAAACTGAGTCTAAAAATTTTGCAGGGAATGCCCGCCACATTTGCATCGGCAAAGCGCATAAAGCTCGGAGGGTTCTCTAGCCCTGCTCGTCTTAGCAGATCTTTGGCAAAGGGGCCTGTCACATTTATGGCAGACAGCGACATGGTTTGGTTCATAATTCGGACATCAAGTTGCCAACTGCTTGCCCAATCCCGCAACCAGGCTTCGGCAAAGCTCGAGCCGCCACTAGTAAAGGTAAGGAAATAACGTGTATCTGTTTCTTTAGCAATCAGTCCATCATCAAGGACATAGCCACGTTCGTCTAAAAGCAAAACATAGCGACTTCGGCCCGTTTTTATACTACTAACTTGGGTTGGGTAAAGTTTTTCTAAAAAAGTCAGCGCATCTGGGCCTGAAACAATCATTTTTCCTAGCGTACTTACATCACCCAAACTTACCGCTTCACGCACAGCCCAATATTCCTCTAAAACCTTGCCATAGTTCCAGGGTCGCCACCAGCCCCCAATACGGTCCATCTGCGCCCCCAGTTTTCGGTGAATGCCGTCAAGAGCTGTTCGAGGAATGGGGTGAAGTTGTGCACCTGCACTCACTTCACCTAGGGTAAGTTGCTTGGCTACCGGGCGAGCCGTAAAGCGGTCTTGCAATTTACCCCCTTTTTCTAGCAAAAAACTCCGCAAATGCGGTATACAAACACTTCCCTGGCATGGGCCTGTACCTGCCAATGTCGAGCGCTTGACCAATTCCATTTCTTTAAATCCTTGGGCCCAGGTATAGTCCAGGTCAGCTACGCTTACCCCAGAGCAACTACAAACCAAGCCTGACTTTGGGCAGGGTGGAATATCCGACACTTTAGCGCAATCGCCGACAGCTCTAACATTATCTAAGCCAGCTGCCATTCGAAGTAAAACATCTCTTGGCTGAAAGCCTAGCGAAACACAAGCGGTATCACAAGAATGGCGTGTTTCTTTGCTGTTATGGTCTCTTACTACTACAGCTCTAAGCTTTGTCTCGCCTTCAAACCGTACAAGTTCTCCCTCGAGCCTTGTAAGCGAAAGACCTTCGGGTGCCTCACCTAAGGCAACGATTTTCCCTAAATTAAGTCCTGCTTTATGAAAGGCGGAAACGGCCCTTGGGCTAAGGATACCTGCCAGATGATTTCCCTCAGCTACAGGTTGTATTTCTGCACTCCCTGTTGCCACAACAACTTCTTTTGGATGAATGTTTAATAGTCCCTCATCAGTACGCGCAACAACTAATAAGCCGGCATAAATACCAATAACCTCTTGACCTTTTTTAGCATCAAGCCCAATGACTTTTTTACCTGCAAGTTCCGCCTCAGCATACGCCGCCTGCCCCGACTCACCCAGTCCAATGACAACTGTCTCACAGTGAAGATGCCTTGTATGCTGCGTGGTTTCGTGAGGCGCGTTGTAGTGAAGCGGTGGTGTACCGTCTTTATGCTCGAGCGCTACCACCATACCCGGCTTTGCCGAAACTTGGCAGGCTCTTTGGTAAGCTATTCCATCTATGCTTACCAAACAATGCGGGCAATCACCGCTATTACAAAGGCAGCCTCCCATTGTTGGGTGTTTGTCTGCCCTGAGCGCTGCCATTAAAACACTGTCTCCCGCTTGAAAAGCAACAGGTTTTCCATCCAAAATAAGTCGCTGAGATTCTGACATAAGCTCCAATCAAACTAAAATAATCTTGCTTCTAGCAAAGCAGTAAAGCAAAGTTTTTGTCAAGCTCATTTAAGAACATATAAGTCACTCTGATTCTTAAGAAAAGGCGTATTAGAATGCTTCTAAGATTCTATACGCCTGATAAATAGGTTTGTTTCAAATGCGAATATTAGAAACCCAAAATTTGAATGACTTTAGCAAGTGGCTTCCTGCCTCATCGAACTTCAAAACAAAGCAAATTAAGCTGGGCGGCGAATGGG
>JAHEBB010000091.1 GCA_024642575.1 Trueperaceae bacterium
TGCTTAAGAAGCTCTAAAGATTGGCTTGCTTCCAGACCAGCATCATCCACAAACAAAGCAGCTTGTTCAGGCTTACCCTTAAGTACATTCATAGCCCTTCGTGCAAGATTTCGCTTTCTTTCTCTACTTAAGGTTTTAAGACTTATTTCCCTAAATAAAGGATGAGCAAAGTCTTTTTCCTTAAACACACCTTGCTGAGAAAGTTCAGTTATTGCGTCTAAAAGATCTTGCTCAGTAACTCTTGCTACCTTTGCCCATAACTCATCACTGGCATCACGAGGTAATAGGGTTTTGCTTTCCAGAACATACTGGTGCAAAGGTTCAGCTTTAGCTTGGTTAAGAAGCTGTTCTATTAGCGCTTCAACGGTGCTGGGTATTAAACTCTGCTCTGGTTTGCGCCAGTACCAGGTTTTGCCATCACTCCATAAGAAGCCCTGGCGGCTTAGATAACGCAAATACTCTAAGGTATATAAAGGGTTTCCTGCTGCTTTAAGGTAAATCCACTGAAGTCCTTCTTTAGGTAATTGGCTATTTAAGGTTTTTTCGAGCAGGTCAGAAGTAGCTTGCTCTGAAAGAGGCTCGAGCTTGACTGAACCAAAAGGTTCAGGTGGCTCTTTGCGACTGGTGATGACAAGACCAACACCCTTGATTCTTAATACGAGTTTGGCAAGGTCTTGGATAAAAGTTGTGCGTTCCTGATCTGCTTCATGTAAATCTTCAAGATGGAATACAAAGGGTGCTAAGCCAGCCAGCACAGCTCCCAGAGAATCAAGGATACTGGTATTTTCAACTGTTTCCCCTTTTGCCAGACGGGTTAAATTACCTTCTGCCCATAGCGCTAGTTTCTTTGGTCTTGGTAGAGCTTGAGCAAGGGTTATTAAGGAAGTAGTAGCATGAAGGCTTAGGTTCTTACAAGTTAGGCTTTGCAGAAGTTCCTGAGTCTGGTAGGTCTTACCTATGCCTGCCTCACCCCACAGTCCAAGGGCAATACCGATACGTTTTTGCAGGACTGGGCTAAACCGACTTTTTACCACTATCTCTAGTCTAGTAGGTTTTTTGATGGAAAAATACAGGGGAGGATGGTTTATATAACTTATTGAGAGTTTTTGCTTTTCCTCGAAATGTTAGCGGAGTAAATAATTTCAAAATGAAGAAAAAACCGTGCGTTCATTTGTCGCTTGAACACACAGTTTTCAGATTACATCTAGTTTGTCAAAAAGATGGCTGAATAAGCTCGAGCCGAGCTTTTTTACCTAAGCAATATCGGCGAGTGCTTTTTCTATAAGGTCGCAACCAGCATCAATATCTTCACTAGTTACATTAAGATGGGGAGCGATTCGTATGACGTTGCCATAAAGTCCACCTTTACCAATTAAGAGTTTGTGAGCTCTTGCGGCATTAGTGAGTTTGGTAGCTTGGGCTGCGTCAGGGGTTTTGTTGCCATCTGGCACAACCATTTCAAAAGCTTGCATAAGGCCCATACCGCGCACGTCACCAATAAAGTCATAGCGTTTTTGCATAGCTTCCATACGTTTTCTTAAGCGCTCACCTTGTTTTTCAGCATTTTCCCAGAGTTTGTGCTTTTCTATATAAGCAAGGGTTGCGTAAGTTTGCGCCATACTTATAGGATTGCCGCCATAGGTGCTTAAGGTTGGCCCTTTAATTGCCTCAGCAACTTCAGGCACCATTACCGTACAACCAACCGGAGCGCCATTGGCAATTCCTTTGGCAAAAGTCAAAATTTCAGGTTCAATGCCCCAGTGCTCAATACCACACCAGTATTTACCCGTGCGACCCCAGCCTGTTTGTACCTCATCAATGATCATGATGCCGCCAGCGGCTTTTATAACAGGCTGAACGCGTTTAAAGTAATCTTTGGGCGCGACTACAAAACCCCCTACCCCTTGAATGGGTTCTGCCATAAAGGCAGCAATTTTGCCATTGGTGCAGGTAGCCAGCATTTCTTCTAAGTCATCAATCAAAAAGTCAAGGAATTGCTCATCGGTCATATAGTCGGGCTTGCGGTAGCTGTAGGGGTTTTTTACTTGCTTAATGCTTGGGTCAGTTACACCACCCAGTCGCCAGGGCTTATGCGCGGTCATGGTCATCATAGAAACGCTTCTGCCCGAGTAGGCATGGCGCAAACTAATAATGTCACTATGGCCTGTGTATTCGCGAGCAGCCATGATGGCGGTTTCATCCGCTTCGGTACCTGAGTTGGTGAAGAAGCAATATTGCAGTCTTCCTGGGCTGATTTCTGCAATTTTCTCTGCTACTTTTATTGTAATTTCATTGATATAAAGCGTACTGGTGTGACCAGCCGTTTTCATTTGCTCATAGGTGGCTTCAACAACCTCATCATTGCAGTGACCAATGGAAACGGTCAAAATGCCACCAAAGAAATCTAGGTATTTGTTACCTTCAACATCCCAGACCCACTGGTTTTTGGCATGGTCAATAGCAAGAGGCTCATCACCATAAAGGAGCATGCGACTTTGCTGAGGGAGTAAGACTTTTTTCTGGCGATCTAAAAGTTCCTGGGTTTTGCTTAAACTACTTACGGCCATAATTGCCTCCTGATTAGAGATTTAAAATAATAGCTTAAGGATTGCGTTCAGGAATTCATTGTAAGCTTTAGGCAATGAGTCGTCTAGTTGCTTGTGACTTTGTTGGCATTATTAAACGCAGAATTGTTTGATTGGTGCTGTATTGTTTTGGGCAAACGCTATAGAATAACGCCGTGACTTTCCGGTCTTGGCGTTCGGTTTCGCCGTCGCAACTTATTGCACTTTCCTTCTTAACCGCCATTTTCTTGGGGGCTTTGCTACTGATGCTTCCCTTTATGCATGAGGGTGTGCCTATTGGGTTTCTAGATGCCTTATTTACCGCCACCAGTGCCTTTTGCGTAACAGGTCTTACGGTTGTTGACACGGGAACGGCTTTTTCACGCTGGGGACAATTATGTATCATGATTTTTTTTCAGGTCGGGGGTTTGGGCATATTAACCCTTGGCGTGTTTTTAGCCTTAGCGAGTGGACGTAAGGTCGGTTTTAGTGAAAGGATGCGTCTTCAGGCACAAATCAATGCCCTGCAAGTTGGGGGTGTCGTAAGACTGGTACGCATTTTGCTGCTGACGGTTTTTATCGCAGAAGCTATAGGTGCCGCATTACTTTATATACGTTTTTACAAGCTCGAGGGAACCTATGACGGGATATTTTATGCTTTGTTTCATAGTATCAGTGCTTTTAATAATGCTGGTTTTGCGCTTTATTCAGATAGCCTTATGCAATTTGTCGGTGATTCCTTAGTTAACTTTACGGTAATTGCACTTATTATTGTAGGTGGCTTAGGGTTTTTTGTAGTGGCAGACTTAAGCTCGAGGTTTAGTCAAAAACGCAGATCGCCTTTAAGTCTACACACCAAACTCGTTATTTTTTCTAATCTGGTCTTACTGGTTTTTGGGTTTGTTGTTATTCTAATTATCGAATGGAATAATCCAAAAACCTTACATAACCTGTCTTTACCAGCCAAACTTTTAAGTAGTTTTTTTCAATCTGTGACCCCAAGAACCGCAGGTTTTAATACCATTGACTATGGCAGTATGAAAGTGCCAAGCTTGCTAATATCGATTTTGCTCATGTTTATTGGGGCAAACCCCGGTTCAACAGGGGGAGGTATTAAAACGGTAACGGCATTTGTGATTGTGGGTAGTGCCTGGAGCATCATTAGGGGGCAGGGAGAGCTGAAACTATTTGGTAGACGTATTGCGACTCGGACAGTCTTGCGCGCAGGAGTCATTGCTCTAACAGGTGCAGTCTTGGTTGGTGGTGCATTAACGCTGCTGACTTTGACAGATGCGAACCTAGCATTCACAGATCTTTTTTTTGAAGCTGTATCCGCATTCGCAACAGTAGGGCTATCTGTCGGAATTACCGCAAAATTAAGTGTGGCTGGCAAAATAATCATAATAGTTCTAATGTATTTGGGGCGGGTCGGCTTATTAACGGCTGCTCTTGCGCTGGTTGCCGAAGATGCGAGTGATAGCATTCGTTTTCCGGCTGAAGAAGTGATTATTGGCTAAGCAGTTAGGCTCGAGCCTGGCTACCAAGCCATTTGGGAGGTTGCAAAGTGCGTGAATATTTAATTATGGGTGCTGGTCGTTTTGGTTCAGCGGTTGCCGAGACGCTATACGATAAAGGTCATGATGTTGTCGTGGTTGATATGAATGAAGATGCCATTTCAAGGATTATGAACCGAGTCACTCATGCGGCAATCTTAGACGCGACAGATGAGGTTGCCCTTAAAAAGCTTGGCGTGGGGAATTTTGATCATGTCATTATTGCCATTGGCTCGAGCCTTGAAGCGAGCATTCTTGCTACCGTGCTGGCAAAGTCAGCAGGAGCAAAGCACGTTATAAGTAAAGCCAACAGTCAGCTTAGTGCCAAAGTGTTGGCCAGTGTGGGCGCTGATGAAGTCATCAGACCTGAGCATGATATGGGTGTGCGCCTGGCGCAACAACTTATTGCGCCGAGTATTATGGATAGTTTTCACCTGGGTTCGCATCACAGTGTGGTTGAGATTGAGACCAAAGGCAAACTTTGTGGCAGGC
Organism: Trueperaceae bacterium; assembly: GCA_024642575.1. GTDB lineage: Bacteria > Deinococcota > Deinococci > Deinococcales > Trueperaceae > JAHEBB01. Next base: position 4,610 of record JAHEBB010000091.1, read on the forward strand.
TCGAGGATTTGCGTTTGCCTAACCGTTACGGTGTTCAGGTCATTGCCGTTAATCAAGGGAATAAGCTCGAGGTAAGTCCGAGTGCAGATTTTGAACTGTTTGAAGGAGACCGGGTTGTGGTGATTGGTGCCAATGAAAACATTGAAAAACTTCGCATGTTTCTGGCAAATTAGCAAAGGTTATGAAACGCTTTCTGACTCCCACCTTTATTGCCGGCGTAAGTTATAGCCTACTTCTTATTGGTCTGATTCTGGACCTAACGACAACTCAGCGACTTGTCATTGCTATTTTATTTAATATTCCTATTGCTTTTTCCGCTTTAGCCCTATCTCGTAAACTTACCTTATCGGTCATTATTCTCGCACTTCTGGCCAATATTGCCGCTGCCTATGTGAATAGCCTCGAAGCAAATAGCCATGATTTGATAACACTGGAAAATCGGCTTCTGGCAGGGTTTTCTTATTTACTTGTGGGTCTTCTTGCGCTTGTTTTAAGAAATTCGGAAGTGAGACTTGGCGAATTAGAGGCAGAGGAAGAGCATATTAAACAACTTGATGAAGTCTTTAAACTTGTTAGCGAATTAGGGTTTGAGCTGTATCCTGATGCCTTTTTGCATAAAACGGTCATAAGGCTTAGAGAGTTTTTTGACGCCGATGAAGTCGTTATTGTTTGCACCAACAAAGAACATAAGTTTGCCGCACCTAGATATGCAAGCCCCATAAATGCGGGTATGGGTCAAGAAGGACATACAGCTAATTGGGCCCTTAGTACCCTACCTGTTAATACCAACGTCGTCTGTTTAAGACAAAATGATGGTTTGGTTGCCGTTGGTCAATGGCAGCGAAAAAACAAAGATGAATTTATTTTGATTGTTCGAAAGCCACGAATTGCTTACCCCAGGGATCTCTTAGAGCGACTTATTACTGGGCTCGAGCCTTTTTTAGAGCGGGCTTATGAGTTAGAAAATCTCAAAACTGCAAATCAAGGTCAGACAAAGAAACCAATAGACGTGGAGTCCGCGTAATGGAATTTAGGTCTTGAGGTCAATTAGTTAAGGCTAACGAACCGAATAAGGCTACCTTAAAGCAGTGAATATTTTGTCACCTATGACTATGTTGGCTTTCTAAAAGATATTGAGAAAGCTAAATGTCGTTTTTGCAAAATTCTGGCGGTGTATTCGAGCGTTCGCTAAAAAACCAAACGAATCATCGGTAGAAAAAAACCCTTGACCTTTTCTCAAACTTTGGATGACCTATTTAGTTAAACCTCAAAAATGAGAATAATTTCGCTGACAATATAAGCTTAGGGCGTTAATATTGGTTGCAAACTAAAAATGAGGTATTTCACAAACTTAGGTCGGCGTTGTAACAGAAATCTTTTGGGATAGCTGTTTCGGGTGCACAGGTTTGTCTAAAAATCGCGGAAGGAGCGAGTATGGCAAATAGACCTATTTGGATTCGTAACGAAGAAGGTATTAAAATCTTACATCCAACCCTACCCAATTGCTGGCATGGAGAGGCAGATTGCGTTGTGGGACCTTTTTCTAGCAAGGTGATTGCAGAGTATTTTGCAAAGGTTTCAACGGATTTTAGCCATTGTAATGCCATTATGGATTCAATATTCCCAAATGGTGATGCCTGGTACGTTGAGGTAAAGCCAGTAGAAGCCTAAACAGTGTGTATAACTAAAACCCAGGATAAATGGCATGTGTGAAATTCATCAGCCATTTATCCTATGAGACTTTTTTTAACTAAATGCCCAAGCTATTTCGAAAAAAGCTTAAAACTCACTTTAAAAGATCCTTTTAAACTTCCAAAAACCTCTATATATAAATGGGGTACACCACTTCAAGCGAAAAGAATAAATGTAAAAATACCCTAAATGACAAAGAAACAGACAGATAAATTAGCCGAAGCCAAGGTAATTAAACCTCAAGGTATGGATATGGAACGCGCCCTTGTTCTTGATACTGTGCGCATTACGGAGCAAGCAGCCATTGCTGCGAGTAGAGTGGCTGGAAAAGGTGACTCTGACTTGGTTGATCAAGCAGGCGTAGATGCCATGCGCCGTGTACTTAATGAGCTTGATATAGATGGTGAAATAGTCATTGGTGAGGGTGAGCGCGATGAAGCGCCGATGCTTTATATCGGTGAAAAAGTTGGTCGTGGTGGTGACCATGCCTGGCAGGTAGATATAGCAGTTGACCCAGTAGAAGGTACAGGCATTACAGCACGCATGATTAATAATTCTGTTGCGGTTATCGCGCTGGCCGAAAAAGGCGGACTTTTTCAAGCTCCAGACACCTATATGGAGAAGTTGATTGTTGGCCCACCTGCAGCAGGAAAGGTAAACCTCAACTGGCCTGTTGCTGCTAATTTACAAAATATTGCCATGAGCTTAGACCGAGCAGTTGCTGATTTGACGGTAACTATTCTTGACAGAGAGCGCCATGAACAGCTCATTAAGGAAGTTCGGGAAGCAGGAGCAAGGGTAAAATTGGTTGGTGATGGTGATGTTATTGCTGCGCTTGCTGCTGCGGTTCGCGGAACCAACGTCCATGCGGTTATGGGTATTGGGGGAGCGCCAGAGGGTGTGCTAGCTGCTGCTGCCTTAAAATGTTTGGGCGGTGAAATTCAAGGGCGCTTTAAGCCGCGTAATGACGATGAGCGTAAAAGGCTCGAGGCAAAAGGGGCTAGCGAAACCAAGGTCTACCTGACCGAAGAACTTGCCCCTGGCAAGAATATCGTATTCAGTGCAACCGGTATTACAGATGGTGATTTGCTTAGAGGAGTCAAGTTCTTTAAAGATGGCGCTCGTACCCACACGATTTCTTTAGGGTATAAGTCTCGCATCGTTCGTTTTACCGATGCGGTTCACCTGATGGCTGATGGGGCAAGGGTAAATATTCATATCTAGCTTCTGAGTAGGCTTCACTTTAAGGCCGAGTGTTTATTAGCTTTGTAGTTGCATCAGGATTTTCTCTTCTAAGGTAAGCTTTAGAACATGAACCGAAATAATTTGCTAAGTGGCATTATTGTTGTTCTGGCTATCTTGGGTTACTACTTTTTTGGTGAGGGCTCGAGCTCTACACCTTCAACACCTGTACAAACATCCTCACAAACTGCGCCAGTGACGACCGAGCAAAGCTCGAGCTTTATCGTGCCAAACCAAACCATTTATGACCTGGATGGCCGCATTGCCTATCAGGGAGATATTGATCTCAACCCGACCCTTGACCGAATTCAGCGGGGTGAAAAAGATTCCCATGACAATGATGGCGCGGTTTTTAGCAATAGGGAAGGGCGTTTGCCTAAGAAAAACCAAGGCTATTATCACGAATATGTGGTGCGAACGCCTGGCATAAGCCATGCAGGGCCGCAGCGCATCATTATGGGTAGTAGCGGCGAAATCTACTATACGCCTGACCATTACGAAAGTTTTTTGAGGCTTGACCCATGATCGATTTTATGACTGATTTACTCACAAAAGTTTCGAGTACAGAGACACCTATTATTAGACTACAATCTGAGTTGAGTGCAAAAAGCTTAGTCAAAAGGCTCGAGTCGGAGGGTTTTTTTGCCACACTGGTTGACCGCGCCCCTGTTTTTAACAAAGATACCTTGCTTCATGCGCTTTATCAGAGCTGTTTTTTTCCTGGCTATTTTGGGTTTAATTGGGATGCTCTTGAAGACAGCCTGAATGATTTTTCCTGGCTCATTGCCGATGGCTATGTGCTGGTATTTCAAGATTTTGAGGTACTCAAAGAGCGTTCGCCAGAGGTGGCAGAAACCTTTGAAGCTATCGTTAATGATGTTTTTAAGATAAGAAAAGAAGCTGGGCGAAAGCCCTTAATCATTTTATTATTAAATTCGGAACAGGATTAAAATTTGGAGGCGGCGATCCGATTCGAACGGACGAATGGAAGATTTGCAGTCTTCTGCCTTACCACTTGGCTACGCCGCCGAGCGGAGAAAAGAGTATCACGCTAGACTGTGACTGTCAATCGAAAAACCACACAGTCGGTGTTTATCTTGACTCCTCAATCATCCTCATCTTCTGCGGGTGCCTCGAGCGCAGCGCGGTAGCTACTGACACGGTGCTGCAACTGGTCTTGCAAGCTAACAATTCGACCTTCCATATTTTCCTGAAGTTTATCAAGCTTTTTACGTAGACGAATTATTTCTTCTACACCTGCAAGGTTTACCCCAAGTTCTTGGGTTAAACGCCTAATCTCTTTCAGATGATCGATGTCTCTTTGAGAGTAAAGCCTGGTCTTACCTGCACTACGACTGGGTTCAATCAAGCCTTTTCGTTCGTAGAGCCTCAAGGTTTGAGGGTGCATATCAACCAGCTCGGCTGCCACACTAATGACATAGAGGGGTTTATCTTTGCTCATATTTTTAGCTTCGTCGCTCATGTGCCTCCTTCTTCATCTAGGCAAATCTTATCGTATCTTTAAGATTGCGCAATAAGCCTTGCCAGACACTATGAACCACAGTTATGACCAGGTCTCCACCAGCTAATCCAGCTTTAGGAATGCGCAAGGTCTGCTGATCTGCTACGTCTTTGGGTAAGCTTATCTCGAGCCCAAGGACTTTGATGGTTTTCCCTTGAGAAGCCTCGAGCGGTGTTACGGGTAAGTCCAGATGGATGTCATCACCCACAAGTTTGACCTGCGAAGGAAGCCTTACCCGAATATGAACCAACACATCACCAGGAGGGTTACCGGGTCCGCCAAGACCACGAAGGCGAAGTTTGCTGCCATCTCTAACAAATTTAGGGATGCTAAGATCAACTTCTTCGCCACCCTTTACCACGCCTGCACCATCACAGCGGGGGCATGTGTAACCAGCATTTAGGCCTGAACCTTTACATAAACCGCAAATACTCGGGCCAGGAACCCTTAACCTTTTACTTGCACCTGACCTTGCTTCTTCAAGAGAAATACTGGTACTTAACTCCTTAGTTTCGCCGGGTACTAAACCTGAGTTACGCATTGCGCCTGACATTACCCCAAAGAGTAAATCAAACATCGTATTACCTGTTTTAGGAAAGGGATTACCGCGTTTGCTCCAGTCAATTTTTATATCGGCTTCATTAAAAATAGTTTGCCAATCAACATGATTAAAATCAGTCGGGGTAGAACTGCGAGTTGTACCGTACTGATCAAAGCGAGCCTTAGCCTCTGGGTCACGTAATAAGGCGTAGGCTTCTGATATTTCCTTAAATTTTTCTTCGGCCTCTTTGTTACCAGCATTGCGGTCAGGGTGGTACTTAAGCGCAAGTTTTCGGTACGCCGATTTGATCTCATCGGCACTCGCTGACTTTTCCAAACCCAGGGTTTGATAGGGGTTTTGCATGACCTGTGGCACAGTCCTTACTATACATTATTTGAGTCTACCTTTGTAAACTTGGCTTGCGCATTTTAGGTGCTATATTGGGCTTGTCTTGGCTAAAATCTTTACCCAACTTCATACTTTTTGGGGATTTCAGGAAACCTTAGTCCAGGTACACTAGAGCCTAGCTTGAGTCACTTTTGCTAACACTTTGGGAGGTCTTTGTGAAACAGAAATTTAGCTACTTGATTATGATGGTATTGCTCGTAACCCTTATGGCTTCATGTCGTAACGAAACGCAAAACCAAATTCGACGTTCGATACAGGATTTTACAGGGTCTAAAATGTATATAACTCTCTATAGCCTTGACGGAAGTGCCATTTATGAGGGTGTGGTTGACGGCAAGATTACTCGTTCAGCGGCAAGCACTGGAGGAACCGCAGAGACAGGAAGTTATGTCTATTGGTACGATGACAAAGGTCGCTACCATCAAACCGATTTACCTTATCTACTTACCTCTTATGACAGAGCAGCGCAGTAAAAAAGCTCGAGCCTAAGCTCGAGCTTTTTTATTTAAAGGGAGCGTAGTTAGCTCCCTTTTTCAATAGGTACACCGACACTGTTTCCCCACTCGGTCCAGCTACCGTCATAGTTTTTGACATTTTTATAACCCAGGAGATGTTTTAAAACAAACCAAGTGTGGCTACTACGCTCGGCAATACGACAATAGGCAATAACATCCTTATCAGCGCTTACCCCCTTAGAACCATAAAGATTTTGCAGTTCATCTCTAGACTTAAAGGTGCCATCTTCAGCAACTGCCTGCGCCCAGGGAATGCTTTTTGCGCCTGGAATATGCCCCCCACGTAAAACGCCCTCCTGAGGATAATCTGGCATGTGCGTAACATCGCCAGCAAACTCGCCTGGACTGCGCACATCGACAAGAGCGCCTTGACCCGCCTCTACTTTTTTCAGATGACTTAAAACTTCATCTTTAAAGGCGCGTAGCGCTGGGTTTCTTGACCCTGCTTTATACGAAGCCTTAGGGTAGCTAGGAACGTCAGTGGTCATAGGTTTGTTTTCTTTGGCCCACTTAACCCGTCCACCGTTCATAAGCTTAAGCTTAGAGTGACCACTGTAGCTAAAAAACCAAAAGGCATAAGCAGCCCACCAATTATTTTTATCGCCATAAAGAATGATGGTTGTGTCATTACTTATGCCTAAACGCTCAAAAACGGTTGCGAGTTTATCGGGCTGGATAAATTCGCGCATAGGATCATCCCAAAGATCCATAAGCCAGTCAATTTTTTGTGCACCTGGAATATGCCCCGTGTCATAAAGAAGTACGTCTTCATCTACCTCGATAATGCGGATACCCATATCCTTATGGTGCTCGAGCACCCAATCGGTTGAAACCAGAACATCTGGATTAGCGTAATCTGCCATATTTCCTCCTTTTGCTGTTTTACCAATAGGTCTTAAGTGTAGAGGCGCTCACATTTTCTCAGATCATGCCTTAATGACCCTGAGAGCCTTTGTTCTAAGATTACCTGTAGCCGTATAGAATGTGCGTCAGCTTGGGAACATTGCTGATAAGTTTTATCAATAAAGAAGGGAGCGACCTTCTTTAGGCGGTGTACCAGATTTATGTATTCATTAAGATGAATCATCTCTTACAAGACTTATCCAGACATACGATTGAAAAGGCTTACAAAGCTCGAGCCATAAGGTCTCGAAATACAGAAGGATCTGCCTTCCCCGAGAAATGACTAGTAGGAATGAATAGGTAAAAAAATCGCTCAGCAAACGTCAAACTTCAAAAACGGCTGAGCGATTTGGTTTTGAGTGAGAGGTCAATCTTGACCAATAATCGTGGTCAAGGAAAAAGCGAAATGCAAAAGGAATGAAACCCTATTCGTAAAAGGATTAAGGAGTAACGGGCTTAACGTTTGGAACGGTTTTCCCGGCTAAGTAATCGGTTAGCCAATCTACTAATTTGGTACCATTTTCTGCCCGCGTATAAAAATCATTACTTGGAATAATACAGTGCTGAGAACCTTGTGCCAGGTAAGAGTTAAAGTTAGTCGTTTCCGCATCAATTTTAGCTACAGATTTCTGCATTATGTCTGACCATTCGGCGGCAACTTGAGCTCCGTTGGCTGGATCCGTTTGACCTGTAATGAGTGCGTAAAACTGAACTTGTGTATTATCAAAGAGGGTATTGTACTGAGCCATGTTTAGGCTATTTTTAAACTTGTTTGCGGTAGCAATATAGGTACTATTTACAAAGTTCGCATCAAAAGTAGTGCCAGGAAAGACTGATGAAGAATTCCAGTTACCTGTGGCAAAGGCGGCAAAGCCATCTGTCGCAGCGCCAACCCCGCAGTCTCCTAATTGATAAACGTTGACATCCTTGTATTCGGTTTTAATGGTGTCAGTCCAGAAAGCTGCTCCGTAGGCACCTGCGCTGCATCCAGTAATGAACACGGCATCAGGGCTCTTAAAGGTTTTAAAGGTCCAGTCAAGTACCGATTTGGCATTAACTGCGCCTTTATGTTGAATGGTATAGGGTTCTTGATTACTAGGGTTGGTATAGGTTTTACTGTTGTCTCCCATATGCAAATCACCTGTGCAATAGGGAACCATGACATGGTACCAATCTTTAACTGGATTTGCTGCATTTGTGTGATCGTAAATGCCCTGGTTCAAATCGCTGGTTTTTGTGATGATAGTATCGGCGTAAAGCGGAGTAGCAACTCCAGAACTGTAGCTTGCTAAACAACTAGCATCATCAAAGCAGGCACCCCCACCCTGAAAATCAATGACTACCTTATCTACCGTTCCCTTATTTACAAAGTACTTGAAAGCAGAAGCGTTGGCGCAGCTGGTATCTGTGTCACCAGCAAATTCAACCCAAACTCCTGCTTTCTGATCTGGCAAGGGAAGAGGCGCAGCATTCTGAACGCAAGAAGCTAGTGCCAGTAAAAAAAGGAAGACAAGACTAAGACCGAGTTTCAACCGTATAGTCATTTTGAACCTCCTAGATTGTTTGTCCGAGTTCAGTATAGATGGGCAAGGGAAAAGCTATGTCCGTGATTTGCTTACTTTTCGAGTCTGATTTTGACCTACCCTTGGCATAAGGTAAAAGGTCTGAAAATCTGCCACAACTTTAATCGTTCGGTTGGGGTATATGATAAAAAGAGATGAAGATTTTAGGAATTGATACCTCATGTGACGATACAGGCATAGGTATAGTTGAAGGTAGTAAAATTCTTGCCAATATTGTGGCTTCTCAAACTGCTATACATGCTGACTGGGGTGGTGTTGTGCCTGAAAAAGCCAGCCGTGAACACCTTAATGTTATCGATCAAGTTTTAGAAGCTGCTCTTACAGAGGCTAGGCTCGAGCTATCCCAAATTGACGCTGTAGCCGCAACCTACGGCCCAGGACTGGTTGGCGCTTTACTTGTAGGTCTTAACTATGCCAAAGCTTTAGCCTGGTCCCTGGGCAAGCCCTTTATAGAAGTGCATCATTTAGAAGGTCATATTGCCTCGAGCTTGCTTGCAGCTGAGATTAAGCCACCCTTTTTGTGTCTGATTGCCTCAGGAGGGCATACCAGTTTATTTGTGGTCAATGCCTGGGGAAAGTACCAGGAACTTGGTAAAACTCGTGATGACGCCGCAGGAGAAGCTTTTGATAAGGTAGCACGCCTACTAGGTTTAGGTTTTCCAGGAGGGCCAGAGTTAGCAAACCTGGCAGCAGCAGGGGATGATAGCGCCTTTGCTTTACCTGTACCGCTAAAAGGACAAAAAGGTTTTGAGTTTTCCTTTAGTGGTTTAAAAACTGCAGTTTCGGTTCTTTTGCAAAAGCAACCTGATGCTAAGAGGGCAGATGTAGCAGCCAGTTTTCAGCGTGTGGTGATTGAAAGTCTAATAGATGTTAGCTCAAGAGCAGCTCGAGCTTTAGAGGTGGAGACGATTGTGGTTGCGGGTGGCGTTGCCGCCAATAAAAGTTTGCGACAAGCCTTTAAAAAGGCAGGCTTAAACGCCCACTTTCCGCCTTTTGCCCTTGCGACAGATAATGGTGCCATGATTGCTTTGGCAGCTCAGTACAAATTGACGGAAGGTTCAAACTGGCTGCGAGACGCCCAACCTTATTTGCCGCTTGATGCCAGTCTACGCTCGAGCGCTTCATCATAAGCTCGTTGGTAAAGCGGTAAGACGGTTTGTTCGCTAAAAGCTGTCTCGGCGCGTTCGCGTGCTGCCAGTGAAAAACGTTTGTGCATGGCAGGGTCAGATAGCAACCTAATGGCTGACTTTGTCATAGACGTAACATCTTTGACGGGATGCAAAAAGCCTGTTACGCCATGTTTGACCACTTCTGGAATCCCACCACTATCAGAAGCAATCACTGGAACGCCACTGGCCATAGCCTCGAGGGCGGCTAGACCAAAAGACTCTTTACTACTTGGCAGTAAAAACAAATCAGATACGGATAAAAGTTCTTCTATCCGAGGAAAACTCCCCAGGAAAGATACTCTGCCACTTACCCCTAATTCGCTGGCAAGTTCAAAAGAGCGGTGACGGTCTGGCCCATCCCCAATCATCAGCAGTCTTGCACCAATATGTTCCGAGACTCCAGCAAAGACCCTTACGACATCCTCAACACGTTTAACCGCGCGGAAGTTAGATACATGGACTAAGAGCTTTTCATCCGGGTGCGCATAGCGTAAACGTAGATTAGGTAAAGCGCGGGGCACAAATCGCTGTAAATCAACAGCATTGGGGATAACATGAATCGGGCGCTTGATACCCATTTCATCATGGGTGTAATCGGCTAAGTAATGGCTAACTGCGGTGACCAAATCAGATTGCTCAATCGAGTATTGCGTGGTCCGCAAATACGCGGGGTCAAGGCCAACCAAGGTGACATCGGTGCCGTGTAAGGTCGTGATAACCACAGGTTTAGGTACGCCACGAACCATATCTCTGGCGAGAGTGGCGGCGGTCGCATGGGGCACAGCGTAGTGTGCATGAATGACATCGATGCCATATTCCTCTATGACCTCAGCCATTTTTGAAGCCTCTGCAATGGTCGTTAGCGGGGCGTCAAAAAGAGGGTACATCATGCTCTGCACCTGATGAAAATAAACATTAGGTGCGCCAATTTCGGTTAGTCGAAAGGGAACGCGGTCGGCTACAAAATGAACGTTATGGCCCAATTTGGCAAAGCACAAGCCCAGTTCCGTTGCCACAACACCACTTCCGCCTGCGCCTCCGTGTAAAAGAACCGCGATATTCATAAGGACCTAACCTGATAGGAAAAATGTATTGCTTGCATTGATGTCAGAATACGGGTCAGATGAGAGGCTTACTGCTGCCTAGCTTACGAGCTTCTATAAGATGCTCAGGCTTATCCACATCTGCGCCAAGGGTAGCGTCATTTGAAATAAAGACTCGAGCCTTTAAACCGAGGATAGCTGATGCGCGCCTTTC
>JAHEBB010000479.1 GCA_024642575.1 Trueperaceae bacterium
AGCTTGGGATTATGTCTTTTCACCTGTATCACGGGTTTTAGAATCTACAGCAAATACGGTGGGAATTGCCTTAGTGGTCACCCTAATTTGTATTGCTGTTAGCTTGCCCGCTGCAAGGGTGATCGCTAAAGAAAAATTTAGAGGCAAAGCCCTTATTGAGTTTTTTTTACTTACACCCTTAATTGTTCCTGAAATTGCGGTCGGTTTAGGCATCCTGGTTACCTTTATCCAACTTGGGCTAGCAGGCAGCTATTTGGGCATCATTATAGTGCACCTTATACCGACCATTCCTTATATGGTACGGGTACTAACATCGGTCTTTCAGGGTTTAAGCAATGATTATGAAGAGCAAGCAAGAGTCTTAGGGGCTGGCCCGCTAAGAACCCTCTGGCACATTACCCTGCCCATGATTTTACCTGGCATTATTGCGGGTGGGCTTTTTGCGTTCCTTATTTCATCTAATATTTTTTTACTTACCTTTTTTATTGGTAGAGGCCGAATTGAAACCCTGCCCACGCTGTTATTTTCAAAGGTAAGCGGGGGTGGTTCGCTTGATCCTGTAGGTGCTGGCATTGCCTTGATTGTTTCTATTCCGGGAATTATTTTGCTTATTTTAACCGAGCGGTTTATTAAAGAAGAGGTTTTTGCTAAAGGGTTTGGAGGCTAAAAGCGGCGTTTTTAAGCTCGCAACAGGTCATGTTAGAACAAATCCAAACCTCAAAGCTTAGTAGGGCTCAGGCTATAATGATTGGTCACGTTTCAGCCGAAGCCAGGGAGCGTTTATCGTGAATCTGACTCCTGAGGGCTGGCTCGAGTGTGCTGGTTTAAGTCAAGGCGAAATTCCTGACCTATTAATACTCGAGGGTACCTGGTGGAATAAAGCGCGCTACAAAATGCGCCTCGCTTACCTTAGTGATGTCCGAGAGCTAAATTTTCCCGATATGTTTTTGGGCTCATATAATGGCAAAAAAATCATGTTTTGCTGTGCTTATGGCGCGCCTAGAGCGGTTGAACCTGTTCATGTGTTTGGTTCCTTAGGTACAAAGCGAGTTATTCAAATTGGTTCTTGTGGGGGACTTCAAGAAGGTGTGTTTACAGGTGACGTTCTTTTATCTGAACGCGCCAAAATAGGTGAAGGGGCATCTCAATACTACGGCAAAACCGATTTCTCTGAAGCCAGCCCTAACTTGGTTGAGGCAGCTCACCAAACCTTTGAAAAGCAAGGCTTTAAGGTTCACCGAGGCCCTCATGTCACCACCTCGGCTCTTTTTGCTCAACCCCCAAACTTGCTTAAACAGTGGCAAGAAGCAGGCTATTTGGGTGTTGACATGGAAACATCAGCGGTATTTAGTGCGGCATCTTATTTTGAGATGCAGGCGGCTTCTTTCCTTTTTGTATGGGATGAACTTTTAAAAGGAAGAACTTGGTTAGACACTTTTAGCCCTGAAGAAAGTTTAAAACAAGAAGTCGCAAACAAAGCGATTTTTGAAATGGCATTGGAGTTAGCATGAAATATGGTGTCCACATTGCCCTTTGGATGAAAACTTGGCAAGATGACGTAGTTCCTTATATTGAAGAAGCTGCCAGACTTGGGTTTGATGGAGTTGAACTCTCGTTACTTGGCATGACAGATGACAATATTGCTCGTATCAGAAAGTGTTTGGATGAGACAGGGCTCGAGCTTACTTGTACAACTGGCCTTTCTATGGCGCAAGATATTAGCAGTAATGATCCCGAACTCAGGCAAGCAGGCATAGCTTATTTGGAACATGCCATAAAAACCGTTTCAGCTTTAGGCAGCCCTCTGCTCTCAGGTGTCATTTTTGCGCCCTGGGGAAAGCGGCTTATGACAGACAGGGCCGACCGCTGGCAACGCAGCGCTGAAGCGTTGAAACAACTTGCCCCTTTTGCTAGGGAGCATGGCGTGAGTTTAGGCATAGAAGCCATTAACCGCTTTGAGACAGATTTGGTCAACACAGCTAAACAAGCACTCGAGCTTGTTCACACCATAAATGAACCTAATGTCGGCATTTTGCTCGACAGCTTTCATATGAATATGGAAGAAAAAGACATCGAATCTGCTTTAAAAAGCAGCAAAAACAAGCTGTTTCATTTCCACTGTGTGGAAAATGACCGTGGTGTACCAGGTTCTGGGCATACTCCCTGGGAACTTTTTTTTAAAGGACTAAAAGCCATTAATTATCAGGGCTGGTTAACCTTAGAAATGTTTGTACAAGCCAATGAAGCGGTGAGTCCTGATCTAGCTATCTGGCGGACGATTGAAACTGATACAAGTGAAGCGGCCAGAGAAGGATTAAAATTTTTGAAGGAGCATATGGCATGAAAGCTAAAGATCTTAAAAGCTTTTTTGAAGCTTTGGCCCAGTGCTTTGAAGATGAAAAAGAACGTCTGGGTGATCTTGATGCTGTCTTAGGTGACGGGGATCATGGTAGTAGCATGGCAAAAGGGTTTGCTAAAGCTTACGAAGCAATCAAAGATAAAGATGATGAGGATTTTGGAAACCTTTTTCATCATGCAGGTAAGGCTTTATTAACAGGTATTGGTGGAGCGTCAGGTCCACTATTTGCTATGGTTTTGCTCGAGCTTGGCAAAGCAAGTCTGGGTCAAACTGAATTAAGTTCAGCCGCGTTGAAAGCAGGTCTTGCAGGTGCTGCCGCTGCGGTGCAAAGACTTGGCAAAGCTCAAGCAGGTGATAAAACGATGCTAGACGTTCTTTTACCTGTTAGTGAGGCAATAAGTCCAAATATGACAATAAATGAAGCGCTCGAGCTTACTGCTAAGGTGGCTCATGATTCAGCCATACAAACCTCTGCTATGACAGCAAAAAAGGGGCGCGCCCAGTACGTTCAGGGCGCAGGACTGGGGCATCCAGACCCAGGTGCAACGTCTTTAGCCCTTTTCTTTCAAGTATTTAATCAAAGTTGCAAAAGGTAGTTCATGAAAAAAATTTTAAACCACCCTGACTCAATAGTAAAAGATATGATCGACGGCTACGTTGCTGCATATAGCGACTATGTAAAAACTTCCTCAAATCCTAGAGTAGTGATTCGTTCAAACCCTAAAGCAAAAGGCAAAGTGGCAATGGTTATTGGCAATGGTTGCGGGCATGAACCTATCGCTATGGGTTGGGTAGGTCAAGGCATGCTCGATGCTAACGCAGTCGGTGATATTTTTGCCGCTCCTCCATCTGATCTGATACTTGAGGCTATCCGTGAGTCCGACAGGGGCGCAGGGGTGCTTTTGCTTATCTCCAGACATGCAGGAGATGTGATTAATGGTGAAATGGCAGTAGAACTTGCCCAAATGGAAGGCCTAAATGTAGAGGCACTTCTGATGTATGACGATATCTCCTCTGCACCTAAAGGTAAAGAAGAAGATAGGCGCGGTGCGGCAGGAACTACCTTTATTTACAAATTAGTGGGAGCCAGGGCTGAAGAGGGCGCAAGCCTTGCTGAGCTAAAAGCATTAGGCGAAAAGGTGCGAGATAATACCCGCACGCTAGGGGCAGCTGTTGCGCCAGGCATTTCACCGCTCACAGGTAAAGCCATGTTTAGCTTACCTGAAGATGAAATTTACCTCGGAATGGGAGTCCACGGTGAACCTGGGCTTAAAAGCATCAAACTAGACACGGCTCAAGCAGTTGTAGCTGAAATGATGGAAGCTATTTTAGATGATCTGCCTTATCATGCTGAAGATGAAGTACTTGTCTTTGTAAATGGCATGGGAAGCACCACCCTTATGGAGCTCTTTGTTATCTATAACGAAGTGGCTACCACCTTAAAAGCTAAGGGAATCAAAGCTTATAAACCACTTATTGGTGAGTACATCACAACGCAGGAAATGGCTGGCTTTTCCATATCTTTATGCCTTTGTCAAAACGAATTCAAACGGCTATGGGATGCCCCTGTATCGGTGCCTTTTTTCCACCGCTAAACTATGACTAAGGATAAAGTATGACCAAGGTTGTCGTTTTGGGCTGTGGGCTCTCTGCTTTTTCACGCGACCGACTTGATGGATCTATTCGCGATTGGGTCACCGAAGCGGCT
>JAHEBB010000092.1 GCA_024642575.1 Trueperaceae bacterium
CAAAATGCATAGATCTGGTCCTTGTGCCTGGCTTAGCTTTTGACCGTACTGGTTCAAGGCTAGGTTACGGGATGGGCTATTATGACCGCTTACTTAGCCTAATGCCTGAGGCACTAAAGGTTGCTATAACGACGGAAAGCCTCCTGGTGCCAGAACTTCCTCAAGAGGCGTTTGATATAAAAATGACGCATATTGCAACCGAAAAAGGTATCACAGAAATCAATTCGCAAATCAATTCGCAGCGTTAGCAAAGAGTTTTGCCTGCCCATTTTGCATGTTTACTTTAATTTGATGAACAATCCGTACCTGATTGCCTTCCAAAACTTCACCAACTGCAATTACACTATCTTCGTTTTGAGGCAGGCTAAGGCGTAACGTTCCAGACTCGAGCCCCTGGGATTGATACTTGTCTCCGACAAAAACAGCTAAGTCCTTAGCTAACGCACCATCAAAAGTCAGAACAATATCACTCACGATAAGGTCTTCTGGGTAAACCGTTAAACCTTGGATCTCAAGGGCATATTTTTCACTTAGGCTGTCTGGTTGATAAGTTGCCGTATCCAAATCAATCCAACCACCATCTTGAATAATATACCCGCCCCCAGCAGGCGCTAGAACACTGGCATCAAGATGAATTTTTCCAGTCACCATGGTTTTCAAAACCGTAGGGTTGTCCCCTGCATTAAGGGAAGTTGGCTCAGACTGGTCCTTACCATAGCCAAAAATAGCCGTTGTAGGCGCAGAGGTTTTGGCGTTAAAAACAATTTGGTAAGCCCTCCCCTGACGACTTTGTAACTGAGCAGCTACAAGTTTAAAGGGCTGATAAGCTAAAACTTGAACCACGTAAGTAAAACCTTGTCCATCTTGCGACGTACCAAAGCCGACATGGGTGTAAAGTGGCTCGAGCAAATTCTGCCTATGACCTGGGCTATTCATCCAGCCTTCAGTGGTCGAAACAGCAATATCAGCCCCAGGCATCTTGGCAATATTCTCTCCCATAAAAACCAGAGAGGAACCCGCATTTGCTAATCTATCTGCCGGGCTTTTGTTGGCTAGATCGGGTGACTCATGGGAAAAATAATTTAGCTCTGACATTTCTTTGGCATGCGCTCTGGCAGCTTGAGCTAAAAGCTCATCATACGCAAGCTCGTTTTGACCATTTGCTAATCTCGCCTTATTGGTTTCTTGCAAAAGAGCTGCTTCCAAAGGCATATTGGCTTCTAGCTTGGGAGACTTAGCCTCGAGCACTTGGGCCCAAGTTAAGGGATAAATAAGGATCACGAAAACCCAAAAACATCTCATAGGCCGTAGTCTATCGAATGACGCTTAATCTATATGTGAACTAAGCTAGGTTGATGGACTCCTTTAAAGAACTGGTCTTACAGTTTATCTGCGCTATCCCCGAGGGAAAGGTTGCCACCTACGGACAAATAGCTGCGTTAGCTGGTTCCCCAAGGGCTGCTCGTCAGGTAGGCTATATTTTGCATGATAGTGCTGCCAAAGATATCCCCTGGCAACGCGTCATCAATGCCAATGGTGGTCTCTCTACTTATAAATTAGGTCACGGTGAATTGCAAAAAGCACTTTTGGAAAAAGAAGGCATCAGGTTCAATAAAGATGACCTTGTTAATTTGGATAAATATCAGTGGCAGCCTGAACCCAAAAATGAACAAGGTAGTTTGTTTTAAGGGTCAAAAGGTATTAAGTTCTCATAGCTTAAGCATTTAGGTCAATGCGCCTTTAAATGAAAGGGTTTTCTTTAGTTTGTGTATAGTCTTTCAGTGCAAGCTGATGTTCATTCGCGATAGGCTGAGAGTAGATGGTTTTTCGCTCCTTGGCATTTTTATATATTTTTATTGGTTTTTCACTTAGCTTTAGTCAAAATTTAGCTTTTCCCAAGATTGAGCTCGAGCCTGTTATCAGCGGTCTTACGCTACCAACTTATGCAACAACTGCGCATGACGGCACGGGTCGCATTTATATTGTTCAGCTTAATGGCTTTGTGCGCATCCTGACCAAAGGCGAGTTGCTAGACACTCCCTTTTTAAACCTCGATGGTCTTGTAACAGCCCTCAGCGGCGAACAAGGCATGTATAGCATTGCCTTTCACCCGAATTATAAAGAGAATGGTCGGTTTTTTGTTAGTTACACTGAGTTTCCCAGCAATGATGTGGTTGTTCGGGAGCACCGAGTTTCTAAAAAGAACCCAAACTATGCTTACCGCATCGCTTATGCCAAAGACATTTTGCGCTTTCACCCAAGAGCTCCTTATCATCAGGGAGGACAATTAAACTTTGGGCCAGATGGCTATCTTTACATAAGTTTTGGGGATGGCGGCACGCCGCTTTATACCTATACACCTGATTTTGATGTTGCCCAGCGCTCTGACACTTTTGCAGGAAAAATACTTCGCATTGATGTTGATCATGGTGACCCCTATAGCATTCCTGAGGATAATCCTTTTAGTCAGGTGAAATGGGCAAAAAAGGAAATTTATGCCCTTGGCTTTCGTAACCCCTGGAAATTTTCCTTTGACCGAGAAACAGGTGACTTACTCGCCGCCGATGTTGGCAATTATGATTGGGAGGAAATTAACCAGATTGTTCCAGGTGGCAACTACGGCTGGCCAGCCAGAGAGGGTCCGGTTTGTTTTGTTTTTCCTGATAATAAAGAAATTGCGATAGCTAATTGTAACGAAACTCAGAATTTCCTCGAGCCTCTCGTGACCTATGGACATATGGCTTTTGAGCCTTTAGGGGGCAATGCCGTACTTAGCGGTTATGTCTACCGAGGAACAAACTATCCTGACTTTGAAGGGTTTTATTTTTATGCCGACTTCACCAATGGTCGTATCTGGGCATTAAGGCGTCAGGGGGGCAATGCTGAGAGCAAGCTGCTTGCCGAAACAGGTCTAAATTTTACCTCTTTTGTCGAGGATGAAACAGGTGAGCTTTACTTACTCACCATCTCGGGTGAGCTTTATCGACTTAAGCCCAAGACTAGCAAATAGGGCAGCTTCTTCTGGTTTGGGTTGAGCAAAATCATCAGGGGTATTGTTTAAAATTACGCTTTGATCTATACCAGAAATATCTTCTCCAACAATAAAAACACCGCCGCCATAACCCACATTATCTTGATTGCTATCGGCACTATTAGCGACGACAGAACTATCTGAGCTTAAGGTAGTAAATCCTCCTGAAAAAATCCCGCCGCCAAAGGATTCTGCCTTATTCTTTTGTACAGTGGTGCGGTTAACTATTAAAGATCCACTGCCGACCTCATGATAAATGCCACCTCCAGAGAGCGCAAAATTGTCAGATATGAGCGATCCTACGACTTTTACATTTGCCTCTGGGCCAAAGCTATAGATACCACCCCCAGCACCCTTTAGCGCAGAATTGCCTATTAAGGTACTGTCTAAAATCTCGACTTTGCTATTGGTATTAAATATACCTCCCCCTTCAACCAGCGTTGCCACATTATCTTTAATAAGGCTTACATTTTGAATGCGTAAGCTGCCCGCTTCATTTTTTATAGCTCCCCCATCCGCCGAAACATTATTAAGAAATTCGGTTTTATCTGCCAGCATAAAAGCGGTTTTACCCAAGTTGTAGACTGCGCCACCGCGCTCAGTAGAGGTATTAAAATGAAGGGTCGTATTATAAAGCTCGAGCCTACCCGAATCATTAAACAGCGCTCCCCCACTCCTATCGGCATGGTTCGCCAGACTTTCATCGCTGCCTCCAAAGAGACTATCTCTAATTATAAGTACCGCCTCTGGGCCAAAGTTATAGACCGCCCCACCTTTAATTGCCTGAGAATTGCTGATGGTAATACTTCGCAACTCGAGCCTACCTGCATTAAAAATGGCACCCCCTAAGGGTTCAAAATCACCCTGACCACCATCATCCGTAGCAAAACCTCGGCTCAATGTCATTGATTCTAGCGTGGCCGAAACACCTTTGACAATTTTAAAATGTCGGTTAAGTCCTTGGGCATCAAGCTTTAGTTTATCGACCCCTGGCCCTAAAATAGTGACATCCTTAGTCAGTAGAAAAGGCTCTTTTAACAACCAAATCGCTGGATTCGGGAACAAATTTGCTGACAGGGCTAAAAAATCACCTGTGGCAGCTTCACTCAGGGCAGTTTGTAACGCAACAGGGCTGGCTTCCGCCAAGAACCGAGGTTCAATTTTTACGCTAAAGCTCGTGCTTGCATGACCATTTCTGGTATCTATTAAGCTTATGTCAACTCTAATCGTTGCGGGTTGCTTGCGGTCAACCTCAGCTTTTAAGGTACACAAATCAAGGTCGCAGGTAATCTCAATATCTTTAATGCGCTCGGTATCTGAAGCTGTGGCGCTTAGTTTGAGTTTTGAAACTTCATCTTCGGCATCTGAAATGCTAAAACTTAGCTCGAGCGGGTCGTTTGTTATGTCTTTAGAATTTGCGCTAAAAATAAGCGAAGTCTTAGGCTCGAGTTTGCCCAGTTCAGGAGGTATATTGGGTTTGGTACAGCCAAAAAGAAAGACTAAAGCAAGAAAGGCTATGCAACGGGCCCACCTATATTGTTTTAGGTTCATAGCTCTATCTTAAATCAGCAAGCTGAGATTCGGGTAGGGGTTCAGGCGCAGTTTGCCCATAATAGCTTGACAACAGGCGTTGGTAAATCTCTGCGTCATTTAGGTTATTGGTTTTAACAAGATCAAAAACCTGGGCATAGGCATCAGCGACTGACAATTCGCTCGAGCGAACCTCATGAGAAATCTTCACCAGTTGCCTTTCAACTTCGCTTAAGCTTTGGGGAGCAAGCTCATAAAGTCTGTAGATACTTGCTAAGCGGCGGGTCATTGACTTTAAGTTCATCATGGGTTCCGTTTTTGCCAGATAAAGGTCAGGCATTGACCCATTAGAAAGACCATAAATTGGGTTGATATAAACAGCGTAAGCTTCTTGTTCATTATCGACCCCAGGTTGGCGCAAAGCCCAGGCAATTTTTGCCGCACCAGCACAGGCAGAAAAATCAGGATCAAAGACACTAAAGGTTTCAGGAAACAATCGCGGGTTGTAGAAATCACCTGTACGGTCCAAAGCTAAACCTTTAAGAAGCGTTAAAGCATCTGAGGTAACCTGAGACAGCCCTTTATCCTCCGTTGGTCCTACGGCAAGCGGGTCAAGGTAAGACTCATTTAGCAAAATTCTAAGGAGCAAGTCAACTGAAATATTATAAGTCGTAGCTGCCGTTTCAATATAAGTCAAGATCGGCGATAGCCTCGCGAGTGTAAGCAAAATCCAGCGATTAGGCTCGAGGTAATCGGCTGGATCACCCAGGTCTGCCAGATATCGCTCGCCGGTACTTAGGCCCGTAAATGAAGGGTCACAAAAGCTCGAGACGGTTGTTAAATAGGTTTTGGGAGTTTCACTTGGATTAGGGGTTGGGGTTTCAGGAACCCTCTCCAGTGTCGGTTTAACGCTTTCAACAATCATAAAAGGCACATGATCAAAATCCCTCATATCAACATAGGGTTCCTGATAGATCAGTTGCCAAGCATCGTTATTAATAGGGTTTAGATAAGGTGCAAGGTTAGCCACACCTATAGTACTAACGGCAAATCCAGCCATACTCCAGGCAAAAACCTTATGCGTCCGCGTTTGCGTATTACGCTTCACAAATGCTCTTTCCCAGGTCACACCACGAACAATGGGTAGTTTTTTCTTCCGATTTTTTAGAAAGGTAGGAACCACTTTGGTGGCACTGGCAACATAGGTAAGAGGGTTTAAAAAACGCAGCACCATAAAAGGTAACGTCACTGTACAGGCTCTGCTAAATGCTCGAAAAAGTCCGACAAATCGGTTATGTCCTTCTGCTCTGAGTTGAGCATAAAGACCATAGGCAACCAAAATAAACGTTAGGGCAATATCTAAGCCGAGCCAAGCACCTAAAGCTACCGGTGGCAAACCTAAACTGGGGTTTCCAATATTAAGTGCAATCAAGAAGGGGATTAAAGCAAGCAAAAAGATACCAAAAACGCTTTCTATTAGAGAAGACCAAACCGTAAAATGAACATTGGCAGGCAATTTAGCGCCCACTCGCTTTAAGGCGTTTTGCTGCCCTCCCCCATTCCAGCGCTCAATTTGTCGAATGAAGCCATTAAAGTGTGGCGGATCTTCAGTTCCCATAAGGGCATCTTCTACAAAACGAGCATTACCACTGCGTTTATAAGTGATTTTAGCGCCTGGCTCAAAAAACTCCTCAGGGCTTAGCTCTTTACCATCTTTGACAAATTTGAAACCTCTTATACTCAAATCTTCTATATCAATGGTGGCATAACTAGTCGGAGCTGACTGACAGGCCAGCGTAAAATCATGATCTTCTGTCTCGGTATCAGTTGGCATGGGTAAGAGATCACGCCGAACGGCAAACCCACAACCAATCACCGTGTAAAGCCTCGAGCTTCCCAATATGGCTGAAGTCCCTAGCATGCGTGCCTGACCTGTGCGCAAAACCCCGGAAAAGGCATATTCCGCTTTGCGGGCTGCAGAAATAAATCGCTGCTTCCAATCGGAACCTCCAGGCACAATTGAAGTCACAGAGCCAGATTGCAAACCAAAGTCTTCTAGTAAATACTTTTTACCCTTAGGCGTATTTTTAACGTATAGCCTGTAAAAATTATGCCTTAGCTGTCTGATAAAGGCGGGGTGAAAAATGGTATCGCCATCGACAATGAGAACCCGCTCAGCCGTAACGATACGCTCATCTAGGAGGTTATTAATACTTTCTGACTTACTTACACGCCGATAATAAAGCGCAATATTGACAATCGTATCAACACTTGGAGAGGTCCAGGTTTCAAGGAGAGCCGTATTATCACAGAGAGCCAAGGTACTTACAAGCTCAAAACCTCTTGCTTGCAAAACGCCCGTAACAACATCATAGGTAGCGTCGGTTCCTCCGTTAATACTAAGAGCAATTTGCTCTGGCATGCTGTCTTGTTCTAGTAAAGATGAAAGGGCTTGCCCTGCTCCTCGCTCTTCGTTATACATTGGCGAGATAACAGCAAAGCTATCAGGCGGACGCACGGCATGGCCACTGTCTTTAACAAAAGACAGTACCGTATTAAGAAGTACGGTTGGCATGACCACCATGCCCGGCATTATCGCCATAGAATCACCCAAACACCCTAGTGGATTTCATAGACACCTTAATTAATGTACCACATATTTTACACACTGTCCGCATATTACTTATCCTGTGTAGAATAGTCTGAAAACTCAGGTGTCTCAAGTGTGTAGTCATAGCATAAAGAGCACGTAGAACTCAAAATAGACCTCTAAGGTAGCACGCATACGCTCTAATATTCAGTGGTATTTTTCCGACTCAACTGGGTTTCTCTAAATTCCTTAAGGATACATCTTGGTTTACTACGGATTTAAGCAAAATAGTTATAGTTGCAATGAGGTCAAGGTTCAAGGTTACCTAAACATTAACACCGAACCTATACTCTAATAAGTACTCGTAAAAGCAAAGCTTAACTTAAATCTGACAAATAGAGTTTACCCAAAGACCACGCAGCAAGTGCGTCAGCACTCATTTCTAAGCCCTCTTTAAGCTGCGTTTCAAATTGGCTTAGCTCAAACGGAGATACCTCAATCATTTCACCAGGCTCGAGCGCCACTTCTGCTTGCTCTAAATCCGTAGCCAAAACCACATGCCCTCGTAAGTTTGTGCGACGCGGGTTGGAAACAAACTGCCCTATACGCTCGAGCTTCCTGGCTTTAAACCCTGTTTCTTCAAGAAGCTCTCTGTAAGCAGCTTGCTCAATGGTTTCAGCCTCGTCAATCATGCCACAAGGAAACTCATACAAATATGCGGCTAGTGGGTGGTTATAGTGCTGAATTAGCACTAGGTTATTATCTTGAATAGCAATAATAACCACAAAATCTCGCATATTTTCGTACCTTAGCCAGGAGATTTCCTGCCCATCAGGGAGCACAAGATCATCTTCCACAATCCGAATTCTAGGATGATCTAGCAAAATGCGGCTTGTTTTAAATCGCCAGGGCTTAGCTTGCGTTTTCATAGAGATGAGTTTAGCGGGTCTATAAACCTGAGTAAACCAAGATAGCGTGCGAACTTCTTTACTTTTAGAAAAAAGTAAGAATTTTGTAACAAAGGTTTCTCTACATTAAACCTAAGTACAACTGTCTTTTGCGCCTTCTACAATTCCCAATCTATGAGGATGCCTATGTTATTAGCCGATTTCTATAGCCAACAACTTAAACGTCAAAATGCCAGCAAAATCGAGGTTTCTTCTGGTAAACCTATTCGCTTTAGCCTGGCTCAGGGTGACCGTGAAGCCAATGCAGCCATTAGCCACGCGCAGGTTATGCAGCTTGTTGAAGAAATCAGTACCCCAGAAGGCTTTAGACAACTACCTGTTACTAAAGAAACCAGTCTTTCTTATCCTCCAAGAAATCCTGAAATCAAGCTCTACGTAAAAGTGATTGATGAGGCCAATTGGCGGGTAAGCATAACGCCGTATTCCAACCCAAGAGCCTTTAATGTAGCTCCAAATCCTAGCCCTAGCGTAGGTCGCTATGGTGCAGCGTCTACTTCAGTGATGGATAAGCCCATCGCAAACCCTGAATCTAAAGCTTTTGCACCCGCACCAAGTTTGGCCCCGGCTGAGCCTATCGAGGCAGCCCCAATACAGCCTGTACAATCCGTAACTGCGCAACCCGTAGCTATGCAGGAAAGTCAGGTACAGGCTCGAGCTGAAGTGCCTCAAGAACCAAAGCCTGCACCTAGCCCTACACCTAAACCCATGCAAATAAGTGACGCAGAACCCAGACTTAATGCCTATTTACGAAAAATGATAGAAGTCGGTGCAAGCGACTTGCATATGACCTCTGGCATGCCGCCATTGGTTCGTTTACACGGCGAAATGCAATCTCTAGATGGTGACCTGGCGCTTAGTAATGAGATCTTAAGTGGAATTCTCTTGGAGGTTCTTCCTGAGCAAAATGCGGTTCAGTTCCAAAACAACTGGGATACTGACTTTGCCCATGCTATCGAGGGCTTATCCAGATTCCGCGCCAATTACTTTATGGACCAAACAGGGGTAGGAGCAGTATTTAGACAAATCCCTTATGAAATCTTAACGCCAGAGCAATTAGGCTTACCTGAAAATGTGCTTGACCTTTGCTGGCTATCAAAAGGTCTTGTACTGGTTACCGGACCAACGGGTAGCGGTAAGAGTACCACGCTTGCCTCCATGATTGACTATATTAACCGCAATAGAAGTGACCATATCATCACCATTGAAGACCCAGTAGAGTTTGTCCACCCTAATAAAAAATGCTTGGTAAATCAACGTGAGGTTGGTAGTCACACCAAAAGCTTTAAGAATGCGCTTAAAGCCGCTCTGCGTGAAGACCCCGATATTGTGCTTGTAGGTGAGATGCGTGACCTTGAAACCATCTCCATTGCTATTGAAACCGCAGAAACGGGCCACTTGGTTTTTGGAACGCTGCACACAACGACCGCACCCAGTACTGTTGACCGCATTATTGACCAGTTTCCTGCGGATAGGCAAAGTCAAATCAGAACCATGCTTGCAGAAAGCTTAAAAGGTGTTGTTGCCCAGGTTCTCTGTAAGAAGAAAGAAAAAGGTCGTGCAGCCGCCTACGAAATCTTGATTGCAAACTCGGCTATCTCCAACAATATCCGTGAGGGTAAAACCCATCAGCTAAAAAGCATTATGCAAACTGCCAAAAAAGAGGGTATGTGCACTATGAATGACAGCCTCTTAGAACTGGTAGTTAGCGGCAAGGTAGATGCCAAAGAAGCCTATATTAAATCCGTGGATAAGCAAGGCCTAAAAGCCATGTTTATGAATAAAGGTATAAAGCTCGAGCTTGAAACTAAGGAGGATTAAGTTACCTTATAAGAACGTTAGCTAAATACTGCTTAAATTTATCAATATGC
Source organism: Trueperaceae bacterium (assembly GCA_024642575.1). Classification (GTDB taxonomy): domain Bacteria; phylum Deinococcota; class Deinococci; order Deinococcales; family Trueperaceae; genus JAHEBB01. The sequence continues at coordinate 9,988 of JAHEBB010000092.1, forward strand.
TTCCCTCAGTATATCGTAATACTCGAATAGTTATATTGAACTGGTGGCAGTATCACCGATTTTTTATTACTGAATCGCATAGTTTAAACGGTAACCGCATTTTCAACCCTAAGCTCAGCGAAGTTATAACAGGTTTACTCGCCTTAGAGCTTTTATCTCATTGAGCTTGATGCAAAACTGCTTGCTCCGAAAGACGTGACTCAAATAACATTTACAAGGACTCAGAGCCTAGCAATTAGACAAAGTAATAGACTCTGACTATCCTGTAAACAAAATCATAAGCTGAAAATAGCTAAACGTTGAAACAAAACTGTAACGCTCAACTGGCAAACTGGTAGAGGTAAGATGCAACCACAAGAATCTACAACAGCTGACTTTAAGCTCAAACGGGCACAAAAGCATCGTTTGCAGATTCTTATAACCAGTACCGCTAGTTATGGGCTCGACAGCCTTTGGTTAGCCCTTTTAGCCAGCCAATCAATCATTTCCTTTTTCATCCCGCTAGGCTATTTCGCTTTAGCTCTATTAGCATCTGCCGTTTTTATCGCTTTACATTTGAGCCAGGTAAATCTAAAGTTTTCTGACCCGCACATGACCCAGGCGCAAGTCATAATGGGGTATGGCTTGCAACTGCTTTTTTTGTACCTTGCGCCCCAAGCTGCGCCACTATTTCTCATTGGTATTTTTGTAGTTTCAGCATTTAGTGTTTTGACCATGTCTGTCAAGGAGTTTAGCGCTAGTTGGCTAATTGTATCGGTCATTCTTGGGTTAATCGTTTTTCTAAATGCTGACAGTTTAGCTTTACCAGCCGCAACTCCCTTACAGCAATTTTGTCTTTGGGGAAGCTTTATAACAGCCTGGGCACGCTTTATCTTTCTTAGTAGTTGGACAAACAAGCTTAGAGACAAACTAAATTCCAAAAATCAACAGCTTAAGGAATCGCTCGAGCAAATTGAGTACCTTGCCAGCATAGATCACTTAACACAAACCATGAATCGCCGTAGTTTCATGGCACTTGCCGACTACGAACATCAAAGGGCAAGGCGTAGCCAGAAAGAATATTCCATCCTAGTCATGGACTTAGATCATTTTAAAACCATCAATGATCGCTATGGTCATCTTATTGGTGATGAGGTTTTAAAGACTTTTAGTTTACTGGTCAAAGAGACTATTCGCATTACCGATAGCCTGGGTCGCTACGGAGGCGAAGAATTTGTTTTACTTTTGCCTGAGACCGGTACTACAGGGGGCATCATTTTAGCTGAGCGTATTAGGCAAAAAGTAGCAGAGCAGGATTGGTCGCTTTCAGCCAAAGATTTGCAGGTTACGGTATCTATTGGGGTAGCAACCTGCGCGCAAAGTGAAGAGTTAAAAGATTTAATTTCGAGGGGCGATAATGCACTTTACAAGGCTAAACAACTAGGTCGTAATCAGTGTGTAAAAGCTGATTATCCTGACGAATCCCTCCACTCAGACTCCCCAGAAGCCTCAAAAACGCTTTCAGACTTATTTTCCTCTACTTTTTAGCTATGTCAAACATTCCTAAAATAGATTTACTAAGTTTACAAGATAGGCGTCTTGTCTATCTCTATGCCATGCCCGCCGCAATTCTGACTTGCCTTTTAGGTGAAGTGTTGATTCTTTTGGGATTACATCATAGTAACTTTGACGCAGTAGGTTTCCCTTTTCTAATCGTGTTTTTTAGTTTCCAGTTTATTTTGTTTTATAGATCAACATCCTATTTTTCAGTTGCTGAACTGAGTCTACTTTCAGGCATATTCCTTTATTTAACCGCATCTTTAGCATACGCACTCACCTATCCGCTCAACGTCAATGTAGCAGGTGAAATAGGTGCAAATGGCCTCTGGTCCATTGCTATCCATACAATGATTTTCTGGATTTTCGGATCGCGTAGAGGTAAACGTATCTCGACCCTTTATTTTGTCGGAGCTGTTCTATTAACTCTAAGTACCTATATTAATTCACTTATAAAGGGCTATGGGGTCAACGAACTTTTCTATCTCATTCAACTATACTTTTCAAGCTTTCTCTATATTATAATTACTGCAACATTTACTCGCAACATCGAGGCTCGAGGCGTGCAAGTGAAGGAAATGTCTGCCCAAGCCTATACTGACACTTTAACCCAACTTCCTAACCGTAGATTTTTAGAAATGCAGCTCGAGCAACAACGATTTCTGGCAGAGCAGCAACACAAAATTTTTAGCCTTGTCATTCTAGATATTGACCATTTCAAAGCCATCAATGATACTTACGGTCATCAAGCGGGAGACAACGTTTTACAACAAATCGGCAAACTACTGACCACCCATCTTCGGCAGGGTGATTTTGTGGGTAGATGGGGCGGCGAAGAATTTTTAATCTTGCTCCCCAGTTGCAACACCAACTGTGCAATCGAGATAATGGAACGAATCAGGAAGCATGTCGCCACCTATACTTTCAACCTGGAAATTAGCGCAACCTTTAGTTGTGGTATATCAGAATGGCAGTCAAAGACAAGCATTGCCGAGATGCTCGAACACGCTGATGACGCTCTATACCAGGCCAAACGCGGTGGACGAAACCAAACCATTGCAGCCTAAATATTTATAAGGGTTGTAATTGTATATCAGCCTTGATAGTGTCTTTCGATGTGTTCACCCCTCCTAAGAATTGAAACCTTTGACAGCATCAGCTCAACCCAAGACCTCATGCGTGAGCGGCTCGAGCTTGGGGAAAACGTTCATGGCTTGGTCATTAGAGCGCTCGAGCAAAAGAGTGGTCGAGGTCAGCGGAGTCGTGACTGGTTAAGTAAACCTGGGGGAAGCTACCAAACACTAGCCCTTAAAGATGAGAAAGGCCGTTTAAATCAAGCGTTTACCCCCATTGCCCTTGCCATAGGTTTGGCAGAAACCTTTTTAGAAGAAGGCATTCAACTTGGCATTAAATGGCCAAATGATTTGCACTACCCTTTTAAGCCAGGGCAAAAAAGCAAAAAGGTAGCCGGCATTTTATGTGAGTACCTCAACAAACATTTACTTGCTGCTGTCGGTATGAACGTAAATAACTCTATTCCTGAAACGGCAACGGCTCTTAAAGGCTTGGAGCTCGAGCGTGTAAGCAACACAGTTCTAGCAGGCATCCAACGAGGCTTAACTTATCTTGATCGCCCTTCAGATCTCATTAAGGCTTACACAAACTATGATGTTTTGAACCTAAAAGAAGTCTCTATTTATTACCAAAACACCTTTGTAAAGGGTGTTGCTCAAGGGATTAATGAGCAAGGTTGTTTAAAAATACTTACAGTCAATGGTGAAAAACTTATTTGTCACTCAGGGGCTCGAGGCTCTCTGAACATTTTAAAATAGACGATAGCGGTACCACCCGAAAGATGGCCCGCGCTCAGGTCTCCCATAAGTACTTTTGGAACAGGCTAAGGATGCACTCTACGGTGGTGCACCATCTTTCAGTCTTGAGCCACTACCAAATACCCATAAGTTCGCCAAAACTATAGAAATGCCTTGCCATCTTCACTTTTCTTATCGCATGCTAAACTAGCTCATGGCCCTTACAACAAAAGCAAAAGAAGCCTTTTATTACAGTGATGGTTGGCAAAAAGCCTCAAAAACTTACCCCATTCATAGCCCTGCTACAGGTGAAACCCTTTTAGAGGTAGCCAATTGTGGGGCTGATGAAGCCACCAGAGCCGCCGCAATTGCCTGGGACAGTTTTCAAAGCTGGAAGCAAAAAACTGCCTTTGAGCGTAGCGATATCCTGATGCGCTGGTTTGACCTCATGATGGCAAATCAAGAAGAGTTAGCGCGAACCATGACCCTAGAAATGGGTAAGCCTATCAAAGAGTCGCGCGGTGAAGTCGCTTACGCGGCGGGTTTCGTCAAATGGTATGCCGAAGAGGCAAAGCGCGTGTACGGCGAAACGATGCCTGCCCACCTAGCTCATAAGCGACTTTTTGCTATTAAGCAACCTGTAGGTCCTGTTTATGCTGTTACACCCTGGAATTTCCCGAGCGCCATGGTTACCAGAAAAGCAGCTCCTGCGCTAGCAGCAGGTTGTAGCTTTATCTTGAAGCCTGCTGAGCATACGCCTCTTAGCGCGCTTTACCTAGCAGAGTTATGGGAGGCAGCGGGTGGACCTCCTGGTACGTTGCAAATATTGCCCTGTGAAAACCCTGTACCTGTTTCAGAGATATTAATTGCCGACCCACGCATTCGGAAACTTACCTTTACGGGTTCAACTGAAGTTGGACGCATCCTATATAAGCAATCCGCCGAAACTATAAAAAAGATTTCGCTCGAGCTAGGCGGACATGCTCCCTATATTATTTTTGAAGATGCAGATTTGGATGAGGCCATTCCAGAAGTTATAGCTTGCAAGTATCGTAATGCCGGGCAAACTTGTGTTTGTACCAACCGCATTTATGTACATACCTCAATCATGGAGAGTTTTACCCAAAAATACACTGAGGCAGTTAAGGCTTTAAAAGTGGGTGACCCTTTAAATGATGATACCGATATTGGACCTTTGGTTGATCAGCAAGGGTTTGAAAAAGTAGAAGAGCACATTAAAGATGCCCTTGCAAAAGGTGCCAAAATTATTACGGGTGGCAAGGCTTTATCTGGGCTTTATTTTGAGCCTACGGTCATAACCAATATCAGTGATGATATGAAGCTCATGTCAGAAGAAACCTTTGGACCTGTTGCTCCTCTGATTTCTTTTGAAACTGACGCTGAGGCTATTCAAATGGCTAATAATACTCCGTTTGGTTTAGCAGCCTATCTTTATACCAATGACTTAAGCCGCGCCTTTAAAGTTTCAGAAGCGCTCGAGTATGGCATTGTCGGTGTAAATGACGGTCTTCCTTCAACTCCTTTCGTTCCTTTTGGTGGCGTCAAACAATCTGGTCTTGGTCGCGAAGGAGGTCACTGGGGTATTGAAGAGTATCTCGAGGTTAAGTATATTTCAATGGGCTTGCCTAAGTAGCCTCGAAATTGAGCGGCAGCTTCCGTTATATCAATAGCGCCCTTCAAAACATTTATAACCTAAACAAACCCTCCACCAAATTCATGTGGAGGGTTTGTCATGATACATTTTTTTGCTCCAAGATCCTAATCTACGGAGTAGGTAAAGAAATCCAATACAATCTTTTTGCGAGCTTATACCAAGCTGAATTGATGATGGTGTTTTATCATCAATTCGGATCTTTGATCGTACGCTCGGACAAGCTAAGTATTGTTACACCCACTTTTCAGTTTGGTATTAGTTCTATCATTTTATAGCGAATTTAAATTGATCGCTAAAATTGAATCTTGCATACGCACTGTTTTTCCATTCGCCATTCCAGCTAAAGTTGGAATCCCTAGAAAAGGATTTGCTCTTCCTGAATACAACATCCTTAAATT
>JAHEBB010000093.1 GCA_024642575.1 Trueperaceae bacterium
TAATAAGATAAAGGTTGGGCAAAATTTTAAGTTTCAAGGGCTTTCATCGTTGCGACCACTGCTGCACCCTGCTCAAAAACATGCCCCAAATCTCTAAGGCTAGCCTCGAGCGCTACTGATATACTAATCACATCAAAATCATCCAGATAACCCAGGGCAGACGGGCGAAACATGACAGGTTTCGCATGGTCTTGCCCACCAGCTATACGCATTCCCCGTTTGGTAAACCCTTTAACGATGTCGGGCGCAGAGATACCTTCAGGAGCATAGAGCGCAGCAACAGCCGGGCTTGGTCTTTCAGCATAGGGTTGACAGCCTACCGCTTTAGCCCCTGCAATAATGGCATTATTAAAGCGTTCACGGCGTCGCCAAACATTATCTAGACCTTCTTCTAAATGCATATCAAGCGAAGTCTCGAGCCCATAGATGAGGTTTACAGCAGGGGTATAAGCAGTCTCCCCTTTGGTCTGGGACTTTCGTTCTTTACGCAAGTCCAGGTAAAAACTAGGGCTTAGATTTTGCTGAGACCAGGCCCGTTTAGATAACCAGGCAAAACCTAGGCCAGGAGGCAACATAAGTCCTTTTTGGGAGCCCGAAAAGACCCCATCAAGCCTCCATTCATTGGGTCTTATTTCTGTCGCACCTAGACTAGTCACACAATCTACTAAAATAAGGGCATCAGGATTTTCTTCTTTTACAACCTTTGCCAAAGCTTTTACATCATGTAAAGTACCTGTTGAGGTTTCTGAGTGCGTGGTCATGACCACGCCAATATCAGGATTAGCTTTTAAGGTTTCACGGAGACGCTCTGGCTCTGCAACCTTACCCCAGTCAAACTTCAGATCGATAACTTCATAGCCAAAGGTACTTGCCATTTTTATCCAGCGCTCACCAAATTTCCCAGCATCAATACCTAAAACTTTTGTCCCTTTTGGCACACTGGCAAGAAATCCTGCTTCGAAAGCAGATGTACCACTTCCAGCTAAAATTAGGACGTCCTCACCTGAGACACAGCAAACGTCTGCAAGTTTTTCCCGCGTCCTTAAGAAAATCTCCTTAAATTCAGGGGTTCGGTGATGCACTGTAGGGCGAGCCATGGCTGATAAAACCTGAGCTGGCACTTCAACCGGGCCGGGGGCAAAAAGTCTCGGTTTGTACATTACAGTTTCACCATTTCCAGACTATTAATAACATCCGTCATTTCTCTTAACTCTTGCAAAACTGCCTCAGATGGGGTCTGATCTAAGGTTAAGACAAACATGGCAAGATTATCGGCACTCATACGTGAAAGTTGCATGGCAGAAATATTGACTTTAGCGTTCCCTAGAACGGTTCCTACTTTGCCAATCGCCCCTGGGCGGTCATAGTTGGTACAAAGCAATAAGGTGCCTTGCGGCAGCACTTCAATACGAAAATCATTAATGAGCACAATACGTGGGCTATCACCAAAAACAGTTCCCCCAAGATCGACACGGCCTTCATCTGTAATCGCACTGACTAAGACATGGCTAGTATAAGCACGTGGACGCGAATCACTAATTTTTGAAACACGAATATCACGCGATTTAGCAATTGAGGGCGCATTGATATAATTAGGCGTTTCATCAAGGATAGGTTCGAGAAATCCTTTGGTCACGGCAATCGCTACGGGGTCAGGGTCTCTGGGAAAGGTACCTGAAAACTCAATGGTTAACTCTTTAACTCGCCCTTTAGAAAGTTGAGATGCCATTTTACCCAGGACTTCACCAAGGGCGAGATAGGCACCTAGCGCTACCATAACATCAGGTGCCAGTGCAGGCGCATTGACTGCTCCCCTTGAATAATCACCGCGCAGGCCAAAAACTACTCGCTCCAAAATTTCTGAACCGACTCGAGCCTGAGCTTCAACTGTGTTAGCACCCAAGTGGGCGGTAAACACTATGTTATCTAGACTGAGTAAGGGGTGTTCTGGTTTAGGGGGTTCAGCCACAAAAACGTCTAGGCCGGCAGCAAACAAATGACCGCTTTTTAAAGCATTATAAAGGGCATCTTCTTGAATAATCCCTCCCCTGGCTGCATTAACCACAATGGCTTGATCAGGTAAGGCAGCCAATTCCTCTGCGCCAATCATGCCAAAGGTTTCATCGGTAAGGGGAGTATGAACCGTTAAAAAGTTAGCCTTAGTTAGCATGGTTTTAAGATCATCAAAAAGCTCGACATTCAAATCTGTAGCTCGTCTACGCGAAACATAAGGATCATAGGCAATGACTGTCATGCCCATGCCTTGGGCACGCTTGGTTACCAGCGAACCAATACGCCCTAAGCCCACGATGCCCAGCGTTGCCCCTTTGAGTTCCCGGCCCAGATACTTCCGATCCCAAACACCCTTACGGATAAGCTTATCTGACTTTACAACCCCTCTCGCAGCACTGAGCATTAACGTAATAGCCAGTTCAGCTGCTGAAACATTATTAGCTTCAGGCGCATTTAAAACCAGAATGCCGCGCTGACTGGCTGCGTCAATATCAATGTTGTCAACGCCGACCCCCCCACGCCCCAAAACTTTGAGATTTTTAGCAGAGGCTATTAATTCAGCATCAACTTGAGTACGGCTACGGGTAATAACGGCGTCATAATCCGCAACGACCTTTAACAATTCTTCCCGCCCAATACCTGCACGATTATCGAGTAAAACGTCGGGAAAATCGTAGTCACCCAGTTGAACATCATCGGTTACAAGAATCTTAAACATACGCGCGCAACTATATCAGCTTTAAGATAGGTCTTGCTGTCTCGAATATCCCTTTTAGGTTTCGTTTGGACTTAAGCCCTAAAAACCTTTAGGCTAGCGGTAGACAAAACCCGAGATTTTCCAGCCACTTGGTACCTTAAAGGTATCGACCCCTAAGACATCAATAAGCAATTCACCCTGAACCTCTAGGGTGGTAGGAATACCTGCAATCGCTGCCTCGAGCGCAACTCTACCTGCTTCTGTAAGGTTTTTATAGGATGGATAAAAGAGCAGCTCAAAACGGCTATCTTGCCCCGCAGGAATAGGTACAGGGTTGATATCTTCTAAATCAAGCACTTCGCCATTAAGACTTACAGAGACATCTTTACCATAGAGAAAATAGCCCACATCTCCGGGATTGGTAGCAAGCACCGTTACTCTAATAACGGGGGCATCTTCGCGTACCATAACGACCCCGCTCGAGCTTTCCTCAAGCCGCAGTTCAGGTGACTTCACAGCTTCTCTAGCCAGCGTGCTGCCTTCAACCAAGGTGGTAAAGCGGCTTTTAAACTCATAACTTTGAGAGGTAAATATGGTTTCCCCCTCAAGCTTAAAGGCCAAGGATGTACCCGTAAATGCCCTAGCAACCGCCGTCATAAGCTCGAGCTGATTCTCGAGCGAAACCGTCACGGGGAATTTTAGAGGAACCTGAGCACCTCCAAGAATAAACTGATCCAGCTCGAGGCTTTGCCTGGCTATTTTTTTGCCCCCAAGAAATATATCGTAGTTAATTTGCTTAAGTCTTATACCAAAATCGTTGGGGTTTATAACTTGAGTCGCAATGGTAAGACTAACCTTTGCCCCTGCGCCGGGGGGGTCAAACGTATCTATGGCAGTTTGCCCCGCAACCAGCTCATAGCTGGGCGGCAAGATAGGTTCGATAGGCGTAGCTTGGCTAAGAGGACCGCTTCGTCCTGGTAAACAAGAAACCAGCAGACTTAACAAACCTACAAATAAAATTCCTAGCTTAGGAAGTAAGTAACGCTTCACAGCAGCAGTGTAACAAAGCTGCATTAAAATTGTTTCATTTTGGCAGCTACGGCAATAATAAAGGATGAATGCCTAACTAAAGAGTTAAGTGTATCGCCTAAAGCTTGTATTTCTCTTTTAAGCACCTTCTTGTTCAGGAATCTATGCAAAATAGCCTCGAGCAACGTTTAAAGTTGACGCCGCTTTTTTTTCACCTTTGGCGCTTCATCGGTTGGAAGTGGAGCTTTTTTTGCTCGAGCCTTTGCCTTAAACTTTATTTCTGGCAGGTGATAACTAAAAAGTAAACTAAACACCATCAAAGTACCTGCAATAAACAAAAGGGTAGGTACATAGCTTAAACCCAAGGATTGGTTCACGACTTCAGATAACCAGTTTACCGGGCCAAGATTGTAAAGGACTGCTAATAAAATGGGCAAAAGGGAGAGAGAACGACCTCTACGCCCAATAGAACGAAAGCCTACCCAAAACACCAGTAGAGCAATGGCAACACTAACCCCGACAAACAACATAAGCTGAGTCTGACTTATGGTTAGTGCAAAAAGATCAATAAGATAAAGCAAATGAATAAGCCAAGGCAAGAAGGTTAGCGCAAAAGGAATGAGTTTAAGCCGATCTCGAAATAGACCCCTTGCGACCAACCCTAAGGCAAATCCCATGAGGAGCCAAACGATAGCCAAACGAAAAAGAATATTCATCGCAAAAGGACATTTCTCAAGATTCTGTTTAAGTACTCAGGAGCGTAAATAAGATGCTCCATTAACATCAATGATTGTTCCTGTACTAAACTCTGCCCCTTCAGACGCTAAAAACAATACGGCATAAGCGACTTCTTCAGGTTTTGCCACCCGCTTAAGCGGACTTTGATTGAGAATGGCTAAACCACTCTCTCCTTGCAAGTGATCAAAAGCCATATCTGTTTCAACAAAACCTGGCGCAACAACCGCTACAAAAATCTTATGAGGTGCTAGTTTTTGCGCTAATGACTGGCTCATAGCATTTAGACCTGCCTTACTTGCCCCATAGGCGGGGCTTTCAGGTTCACCGCGAAATGCCCCGCGAGATGAAACATTGACGATCCTGCCTCCCCCTTGTTTCATCATCTCCTGTGCTGCAAGGTGGCAAAGATTTGCCGCAGCCATAAGATTGGTACTTAAGGTATGCTGCCAAGCCCTTTGCCAGCTTTTATAGTCGGATGAATCTATCGGGTGAGGTTCAAAAATCCCGGCATTATTTATCAGAATGTCAATACCACCCAAATCTTCAACCGTTTTTTCCATCAAGGTCTGGCAAACGTCTGGGTCAGAAATATCTCCAGCAAAGCTCGAGTGTCCCTTGCCGAGTAAATGTTTCAAAGTCTCCGACGCTGCCTCATGATTGCTGTGATAGGCAACCATAATCCTAGCCCCTCGCATAGCAAAGCCCTCGGCAATTGACTTTCCTATGCCCCTTGCACCCCCAGTAATCAATACGCGTTTTCCAGTAAAATCCATAAGCTCTTTTATACCATCAGGACTAAAAAACAGCTATCACTGATTTGCGCTCAAGATGTATGCGGCTCGAGCTAACAAAATTGTCATACAGCGTACTAAGGTATTGCTTGCAAAGTGTAATAGTTGCGTGGTGCAAGTATCTACCGACGTGATTGTTGAACAGTTTTTAAGCCGTTTTTGGACCGTCAGGCAGCATTTGTTTCGTCATGTTACCCCCATCATGCATCAGCAAGAGGGGCTCGAGCTTTCTGAGTATTTTTTGCTTAAGCATATTTTCGAGCATGATGACAGCCCGAGTGAAATCGCTGAACATTTGCAAATTCCTGCTCATGGCATCTCTCGCAAGCTTGATAATTTACAAAAACAAGGACTGATTAACCGAAGCCTCGACCCTGAGGATGCACGAAAACGCATTTTACAGATTACCGACCAAGGGAGGGATTCCTTAAGTGCCGCTCAAGACATTATGAACCGCGAAGTGAATCAGATGTTATCAAAGCTCAGCCCAGAAGAGCTCGAGCTGCTGCTAAAACTTTTAGGCAAGCTGTCCCAAATCTAGCCAATTATTTTTTATAGGAGTATTGTAAGTATGGAATTATCCCCACGTGATAGAACCTTAACCCTCATTGGCATCTTGCTTGCCATGTTTTTAGGCGCACTTGATCAAACGATTGTATCAACGGCGCTTCCTAAAATCGTTGAAGACTTGCAAGGTTTAAGCCGTTATGCTTGGGTTGCAACGACCTATTTATTAGCATCAACCGTTTTGGTTCCTGTTTATGGCAAGTTATCAGATATGTATTCAAAAAAAGCTATTGAGCTTGTAGCTGTAAGTCTATTTTTACTTGGTTCTTTTCTTTGCGGTCTAGCAGGCGAGTTTGGTAACCTGCCGCTGCTAGGTGATGGGATGAACCAGCTGATTATTTTTAGAGCAATTCAAGGTTTAGGGGGAGCAGGGCTTTTCTCTATGGCTTTTATTGTTATTGCTGACCTTTATCCACCAAGAGAGCGGGGAAAATATCAAGGCTTGGTAGGCGCTACTTTTGGAATTGCCAGTGTGATTGGCCCCTGGATTGGGGGGCTTTTAACTGACTATGGCAGCAATATCATTCCAGGTATTGCAGGCTGGCGCTGGGTTTTTTATGTCAACGTACCTTTTGGCGCATTGGCGCTCTGGTTCATCATTAATAAAATGCCTCCCTTGCTACCCAAAGGAAAAAGGCAAGCACTTAATATTCCTTCGGTACTTTTACTCATGGGCGCGGTGGTTCCTTTTGTTTTGGTTTTGCAGCTTGATAAAACGAAATATCCTTGGGGAGGAACGTTTACCCTTGCCATGTTTGCAGTTTCAGCGGTGCTTTTAGTGCTTTATATCATAGTTTCGTTACGCGCTAAAAACCCTATTCTTGACCTCTCTCTCTTTAAAAATCGGGTCTTTACCACTGCTAATCTCTCGAGCTTCTTTTTGGGAGCAGGCTTTTTAGGCTTGATCATCTTTTTGCCCCTCTTTGTGGTCAATGTTATTGGCGTATCTGCCACTAAGGCAGGCGTAAGTCTTATTCCTTTATCTCTAGGGGTCGTTTCAGGCGCTATTGCTTCAGGTCAACTGGTTTCACGCATTGGCAAATACAAATGGCTCATGCTGCTTGGTGGCTTTGTTCTGCTCCTTGGCATCTTCCTTCTTTCCCGAATGACTGTCGACATTACTTATGGTCGTGTCGTTTTGTATATGGTGATTTGTGGTTTAGGTATCGGTCCTTCCTTACCGTTATATACACTTGCCATTCAGAATGCGGTTGATGGACGAAAAGTTGGTCAAGCTACCAGTGCCAGCCAGTTTTTCAGACAGATTGGTAGTACCGTCGGCGCAGCCCTCCTGGGAACCGTTTTGGCAAGCAGCCTAAGTGCCTCTTTTAATAGTGCCAATTTGCCTGGTAGTGGTGGCTCTTTTGGCGGCGGAGAAAGCCGTCTGGCTTCAACGGGTGGCGCGAATGTTGCTACAGGTATTAAGGCGCAATTCGATGAGCAATATACGTTAATTGAAAAAGCCCTTAAAGAGAACGACCCCGCAGCCAAAGAGTCATTGCTGGCAAATGAGTTTACGCCTCCTGCTATAAAACAGATGCTAAGTGATAGTGCAGCTAGTAGCCCTGACTTTTTTGGTCAAATCAGCGCTGCGGTAGAAAACAGTGACGAGGCTGCCCTTAAAGCTGCTTTAGCCCAAAGCCCCATGCCTAGCTTTGCCCAAGAACAGGTTATAACAGGCGCTAAATCGGTCTTCGGTGATGCCAATGCCACTACAAGTTTTCTAGCCGATTTAAAAACCCAGTTTGAAAGTTTTGGTCTTCTTCAATCTGACACGTCTGCTCCAGCAGCCAATATTGATGAACAACTTGCTGCCATTAAAACCCAACTTGATCAGCAAGCAGCAACCATTACTGAAACGGTTACCAAAACGATTAAAGAAGCTTTCACCAAAGGAATTACTTCCATTTATAAGTATTTGATTGCCATTGTAGCCATCGGAATAGTCGCGACCTTTTTTATTCCTGAGCTCGAGCTACGCAAAACCAACGCTCCTGTAGCTATGGAAGTCTAGACAACTCAACTTTGTTCCAATACCCAAAAATACCTCCTTATTAAGCTTAAGGAGGTATTTTTAGTCCAGTTATAATAAATCTGTAGCAATCCCTCAAAAAATCCGAATGAACAAACGATTTTCATTAGCCTTAAAGTTTCATAATTAACTCGAAGTATCCTTGCCTAACATTAATCCAAGTTCAAAATTCAATTGATACCTTCGCAAAATCTAGTAACCTTAAGAATCTAAAAACTATATTATTTAGCTTGGCTCGAATTAAAAGATGCCATGTACATCGCATTTTTCAAGACCTGAGCATGCTATTGTGAACATGTTATGACAACGACGTTGCGGAGACCTTCCGCTTTAAGTTTTGCCGTTGCCGTAGCGCTTTTTTTGTCACTTTATGCCCAGTTTGGGCAAGCGCAAACGGTGACGAATAGTGTATGGCTTATTCCTATAGAAACCGAAATCACGACTGCTACGGCGCAGTTTGTGGCTTCACGAGTTGAACGTGCCAATAAAGAACGTCCTTTAGCCCTGGTTATCTATCTGGATACACCCGGTGGTCAGATTATTGCGGCGGAGCATATTGTAAACAGTATTTTGCAAGATAGCCAGGTTCCTACGCTATCTGTCGTGTCCAATGCTATTAGTGCAGGTGCCATTATTGCCATGAGTGCTGAGCAAGTTGCCATGCTGCCTGGCTCATCGATTGGTGCAGCGACTGCCATAAATGCTTTTACTGGCGAGAATGCTGGGGAAAAGATCAACAGTGTCTGGCGCAATCAGTTTCGTTCAGTGGCTGAGGCAAGAGGTAGAAATGCCGATGTTGCTGAGGGCATGGTTTCTACGCGTATTGAGATTCCTGGTCTATCTACCAGCGAAGAGTTAATCACCTTATCCTCAGCGCAGGCTGTTGAGTATGATATTGCAGACATTCAGGCAAGCAATTTAACAGACGCGCTTGAGAAATTTGGCTATGGCGGTGTGGCTGTCGAAAGGCTCGAGCCCAATCTTGCAGAGCGCTTGGGTGGTTCGCTTGCCAATCCATTGATTGCCGCAGCCCTTCTGGTTTTAGGTATCGGCGGCATTCTCATAGAAGCTTTCTCACCTGGCTTTGGGCTTCCTGGTGTGATTGGGGTTTTAGCCCTCGTTGCTCTTGGCGCAGGAGCCTTTATTGCTACGCCAGCAGGAACGCTAGATATGATCTTGATTCTTGCAGGTGTCTTGCTTTTAGTTTTAGAGTTGCTGGTCATTCCAGGGTTTGGCGTGGCTGGTGTGCTGGGTCTAGCGGCCATCGTCATCGCGATTGTTCGCATTTTCCCCAATGATAATCAGTGGGCTTATGTGCTTGGCTATACCGCCATTTTTGGCGCTATATTAACCTTTGTTCTTTTTTGGATGCTTCCTAATTCGCGCTTTGTTCGCATCTTTGCCCTTAACACACGTTTGGCAAATACCCCAGGTAATGATAGTAAGTCAGCGAGATTGGTTGCCAGCTATGATTACATGCTGGGTCAAAGAGGGATTGCCCTGTCAGATTTGCGGCCAGCAGGGGTAGCAACCATCAATAATGAACGAAGAGATGTGGTTACTGAGGGCGATTTCATAGCTAACGGTACCGAAATTGAAGTCATATTAGTTCAGGGCAGTCGTATTGTAGTTAAAGCTGTTGCAAACGCCTAAGTTAATACTAGGGTAAAAGGAGAAACGCATGGACATTGGATTTTTAGTGATTGCCGCGGCAATTTTCGTATTTTTAATTTTCTTTTTCTGGATTATTCCAGTTGGACTTTGGATTAGTGCAATTTCGGCAGGTGTACGCGTTGCTATATCCAGTTTGGTAGGTATGCGCTTAAGACGCGTACCACCGCAAAAGATCATCCTCCCTTTGATTAAAGCAGATAAAGCCGGCATTGATGTTGACCAGAATCAGCTCGAGGCTCACTTTCTGGCAGGCGGCAATGTCGATAGGGTTATAGACGCTATGATTGCTGCTGATAAAGCTCGCATTCCCCTACCTTTTGACCGTGCCGCCGCTATTGATTTGGCAGGTCGAAATGTGCTCGACGCAGTAAAAGTATCGGTTAACCCAAGGGTTATTCAAACCCCTAATGTTTCTGCGGTCGCTAAAGATGGTATTGAGCTAATTAGCACAGCCAGAGTTACCGTTCGTGCCAATTTAGAGCGTTTGGTCGGTGGTGCGGGCGAAGAAACTATTATTGCCAGGGTAGGTGAAGGGATTGTCTCATCGATTGGGTCCAAAGCCAGCCACAAAGAAGTGCTTGAAAACCCAGATGTGATTTCTAAAACCGTACTTGCCAAAGGTCTTGATTCGGGTACTGCCTTTGAAATTTTGTCTATTGATATTGCCGATGTAAATGTAGGTAAAAATATCGGAGCTATTTTGCAAACTGATCAGGCCGAAGCCGATAAGCGTGTGGCTCAGGCTAAAGCTGAAGAACGCCGCGCAATGGCTGTCGCCGCTGAGCAAGAAAATCGGGCAAAGGTCGAAGAAATGCGGGCAAAAGTAGTTGAAGCAGAAGCTCAGGTGCCTTTAGCCATATCTGAAGCCTTTAGAGCAGGTCATCTAGGCGTGATGGACTACTATAATCTGCAAAATATTCAGTCGGACACGGCAATGCGCAAGAATATAGCAGGTGCCACTGAGCACGACGACAAATAATGAGTCCGCGCGTTATCAATCAGATTGTAAATTTTATTTTTGACAATCTAATCCTGCTCATCTTTTTTGCTTCAGTCATTATTCCGATTTTTCGACGTGCGGGTAAAAATCGACAAAAAACTGTGACAAAGACAAATCAGCCTTTGTCACGGCAGCCGAGTAGACAGGTTTTAAGCAAGCCGACCGAAGCCTCAACAGGTGAATTTCAAAAAAGGCTCGAGGAGGCTCGTCGTCGGGTGCAAGAAGCTATGGGTGAACAAGCACAGCCTCAGGCTCAGCAACAGCCTGCAAAACCTAAGCCCGCTAGTGCAATCCCAACTTTACTCACGGAAATGCACGACCCTGGACTCTTAAGTGATCAGTCTTTTAAAGAGCATAATTTATCAGGAGATGATATACGTTCAGATCATCCCCTCATGAGGGCCGATCACGCCAGCAGCTTTTTACCCCCAGAATCGGCAACGAGTTCTTCTTTATTTACAGGAACAAGCTCATCTTTTTTTGCCCAAGAGCAAGCCCCCCTTAAAGTTGTACGACGCAACCAAAAAAGCAGTAAACTAAAAAGCAGTAAAATGCTCGAGTTTGACGAAGAGGCTATTACCAAAGGCTTAATCTGGCATTATATTTTATCTGAACCCAATGCCAGAAAACGGAGGAAGCTATTTCCACATCAGTCATAAAACTTCGTAACCCTAAAGAAGCTATGTCACTTTTTGGTCAAAACGATGAAAATTTAAAACTGTTACGTAATCGTCTAAGTGCAAAAGTAATCGCTCGGGGAGATGAGCTTAGACTCAGTGGCAATATTCATGAGGTCAGCGAGGCTGAAAAAACCTTTAAAAGTTTGCTTGATTCCATCAGGCGTGGAGAAGAAGTGAGTTTAACTGAGTTAAAACATGGTGACCTAGAGTCACTCGATAACAGCGAATCAAGTGTTGCCAACGAATTACCCAAACGTGCCAGACCCAAAACCGCTGGCCAGCGGCGCTATGTTGAGGCCATCAAGGTTAGTCCTCTAACCTTTGGTGTTGGGCCAGCAGGAACAGGGAAAACCTACTTGGCGGTAGCCATGGCTGTCATGGCACTTAAAGCAAAACAAGTCAAACGCATCATCTTGACGCGGCCCGCCGTTGAGGCTGGTGAACGTTTAGGTTTTTTGCCAGGGGATTTGCAGGCAAAAATCGATCCCTATTTACGCCCCCTGTATGACGCGCTTTATGACATGTTTGAAAGCGAAAAAGTTGAGCAGTATTTAGAAAATGGTGTTATAGAGGTTGCGCCCTTAGCCTTTATGCGCGGTCGCACACTCAATGACGCTTTTATCATTCTTGATGAAGCGCAAAATACCACCAGTGAGCAAATGAAAATGTTTTTAACACGCATGGGCTTTAACAGTAAGGTTGTGGTTACAGGAGATATAACACAAATTGACTTGCCCGGAAATGTTCAAAGTGGCTTAGGTGTGGCAGACAAAATCTTAAAAAATATCGATGGCATCGCTTTTATCCGCTTTAATGAAGGTGATGTGGTAAGGCATCCTCTGGTGGCAAGCATTATTAAAGCTTATGAAACGCTCTAACAGACGCCTTAAAAACCCTTTAAGCTTTACCAATTTTCGCCTTGGCTTGTTTATTGTTGTTGCCGCAAGCATTTTAACCTCATTGTTTTATAGTGTGTATGGATTTGCTCCTGGCAGTGGTCTAAAGGTAGGTGAGCCCAGCCCGAGGGATTTTATAGCCCCCGTGGACACCCCTATCATTGATGAATTACTAACAGAAAAAAAACGACAAGATGCGAGATCTCAAGTAGCCAGCATTTACAAATCAGACCCGCAATTACAGCGACTGGTTTTGAGTGCAATCACTTCAGCTAATTTACCTGCCGATGTCCAGGATTTGTTAGTAGCTGCTTATGAAAGCTCAATGGGTGTCGATGATCTTGAAAAAGACCGACTGATAGAACAAGCGGTTGCAGAAACCCCGAGAGACAGGCAAAGGGAAGTTCGTCTACTTTTAGAAAGGCGACTCATCAGCACCGCTGTCCTAGACGAAGCAACCACCAATGCCGTAAGAGCTGCTGCCGCAGCTGAAGTTGATCCTATAACTCAAATGCTCGAGGCTGGGCAGGTAATCATTGAAAAAGGTACGCCTCTTACTGCTGAAAATCTTGACGTATTGGCAAAACTAGGACTTTATAATGCCAATGATGATGCATTAAGTCAGCGTTTTCGCATTGTCATAAGTAGCGCGATTGTTGCTCTTTTTCTAAGCATTCCCCTGGCTTTGCTTACACCCAAATACAACTCAAGGCAACTTATTTTTCTGCTCAGTATTACGCTTATTTGTCTGGCGGCGCAGCGGTTTGCCATTGCATTTGATCCGGCCTTTTTATTTTTATCTTGTGTCCCTTTAATCGTTTCAGCTATCCTCTCGCCCCTCACGGCAATACTCTGGACGGTTTGGTTAGCAGTCGCCATGGGCTTACTGGCACAAGCTGCGCCATTGGCATTACTGGTTGCCACGCTGACAGGGGGTATTAGCTCAGCTTTACTCACCAACCTTTTAAAGTCGAGGCCAAGTTTACTGGTAGCCGGCTTAGGCGGCGGCTTAGTAGCTTCGTTATCCTATTTGGCTATGCTTTCGCTTTTTGGGGGTGCGACCACCCTTACGGCACTCATTAGCGCAAGCCTTCTTATTGCAGGCGGTATAGTTGCTGGCATTGTTGCCCTTGGCATTTTGCCTTTGGCAGAAAGCAGTTTTGATTTTCTTACTGAGTTTAGGCTGAACGAATTGTCAAACCCAAACAGTCCTTTATTACAGCGCTTATTACTGGAAGCTCCTGGAACCTATCAGCACAGCCTAATGATTTCAAATCTGGTCGCGCAAGCTGTAACCAATATTGGTGGAAATGCTCTTCTTGCAAGGGTTGGTTCTTTATACCATGATGTCGGCAAGCTTAGACGCCCGCATTTTTTTGTTGAAAACCAGTTTTCTCAAGACAACCCGCATAATAGTATTAGCCCTCACCTAAGTTATCTGATCATTACCAGCCATGTACGTGATGGCGTCGAAATGCTTAAGGACTACAAACTTCCTAAAGCGCTTCAAGCCTTCGCTGCCGAGCATCATGGCACAACTGTTTTAACTTATTTTTACAAGCAAGCACTAGAAGGTAATGAGCGACTTGATGAGTTTAATTTCAGATATCCTGGCCCCAAACCTCGCAGTAAAGAAACGGCTGTGCTTATGCTAGCAGATGCCGTGGAATCTGCATCACGAAGTCTCAAAGACCCAAGTCCAGGTAGTATTCGCGCCATGATTGACCAGCTTTTTGAGTTACGCTTACAAGATGGGCAGCTTTCAGAAAGTCCGTTAAATTTTCACGATATAGAAATCATTGCCAGTACCTTTGAGCGCATGCTCAATGCTATTTTGCATCGCCGCATCAGGTATCCTAGCAACGAGGAAATTGAGAAGCTCGAGCGTGGTAGAGATAATCGACGAAACAAACAAGTGGCCGGATCTTGAAGTTTTAGAATCGGTATTAAACCGCTATCTTTTTGAACAAAGTATTGAGCAAGATGTCACGATCATTTTATGTGATGACCCCTTCATTCAAAGTCTTAATCTTGAGCACCGAGGCTTAGATGAACCCACAGATGTACTTTCTTACCCTATGCATGAACCTGATGATGTTAGTATGCCTATGATTGCTCATTTGGGTGATGTGTTTATCAGCATTGATACCGCAGCAGACCAAGCCAAAGAGCACAAACTGAGCGTTTTGCAAGAAGTTTTAACCCTGGCGGCGCATGGTCTTACGCATTTACGCGGCTTTGACCATCCTACGGAGGAAGCGTGGCACCCTTTCCACGAAGCACAGAATCGCATACTCAAGCTACATGGCGACCTTTAAATAGAAATCGCCTGTTAAAAGCCTTTACTTTTGCCTTTGCAGGCATAAGCTATGCCTGGCGAAATGAACCTAATTTTCGTATTGAAGTTGGTATCGCAGTTCTGGTCTTTTTGCTTTCGCTCTGGCTGGGTATTTCACCTATCGCTATCTTGATCATGTCTGGACTGGTTTTGGCGCTCGAGCTTCTTAACAGTGCTCTAGAGGCGACCATCAATCTTATTTCACCAGATTTTCACCCCCTTGCAAAATTAGCAAAAGATGCGGCCGCCGGTGCCGTACTTTTAACCGCATTTGTCGCTGTAGTTGTAGGGTTAATTGTGCTGGGACCTGCTCTTTTAAGAAAGTTAGGACTGTTATGAAACCTGATGAAACTTTGCTCGAGCTTGCCAAAACCGCTTGGAATCATGCTTATGTTCCCTACTCCAAATTTCATGTAGGGGCAGCGCTTAAAGCTGCAAGTGGCACAAACTTTTCAGGGGCCAATATTGAAAATGCCTCTTATGGCTTAACCCGCTGCGCCGAACAATCCGCCATTCAAGCAATGGCAAGTCAAGGTGAGCGTAAATTTAGTGAAATCGTCATTTATACCGAAGCCGATGACCCAGCCACACCTTGTGGCGCTTGCAGGCAAATTCTTTATGAATTTAACCCTGACGCTCAGGTATATTTGGTCAATCACCACGGCGTTATAAAAAGCTACAAAGTAAGTGATTTATTACCTGATGCCTTCTGGTTATAAAGCAACTTGCTTCGATAGTTAGTCCTTACAAAATAGTTTAAGAATGGCTTGTTGCATTTCTTGCGAAACTTAACAATAGATTTTAGCTTTTGCTAGAGTGACGAATGAAATCGCAAGCTTAATGAGACATTTGGCTTTATTGCGAATCTTTGGATTTGCTTTGGTTTGAGCGCTATTTCCACTCACCACACATTTCAGATAAATTGCCAACTACAAGTTCTGTAAGCTAGGTA
>JAHEBB010000480.1 GCA_024642575.1 Trueperaceae bacterium
ACCAAAAATGCAATAAGGCCAGGGTAAAGGGGTAAGAGGCAAACATTACTCAAAATAGCGCCATTGCCTAAAAGAAAGGCCTCAAGAAAATGCGTCATGGCTGGGTTTCTTTAAGGATAAGCGCGTTTAGTTCTTCTGTTGATTTCAGGCCGATACCCAGTTCAGTAAAACTGCCATCTGATCGAATTATAAAATGAGAAAGTGGGCGAGTAAATTTTTGTCCAAAAACCCTTGCCAATTCTTTCAGTAAACCAGTTGGAACAATGGCAAAGCGCCAGTCAAAATCGTTTTTCTGGCGATAACTTTGCAGTTCTTCAGGGCTAGCATTGGTATCAACACTTAAAGCAATAAAAACATGAGTTTCAGGGTCAAATTGGTCTTTGATTAACGCAATGCTCTGCAATTGATGCAGGCAGTAACCACACCAGGTTGCCATGCCTTCTACAAAGACCGTTTTTCCTTGAAATTCTCCAAGGGTAAAAGTCTCCCCTGTTTGAACATCAGTTAGGGCGTAACTTTGCCAGTCAGGGATTTCTTGAGCTCGAGCCAGCATGCTAAAACTAACCGACATGGCTACAATAAATACAACCTTTAAGAACGGCAAGAAGACCTTCATGAGCAACCTATTTCAACTTTCTCTACTCTAGGCAAACCAAAGAAACAGCGCTTAGAAATTTAGACTAAACATTTTTAGCGCTCTTTTGCAGTCGTTGTTTTTTGACAATGAATGTCGTCTATTGACTTACTTTTTAATCGAAATCTTAATCAAAATCATGTGACTATAGCACTCTAAAGGATAAAAGCTACAGTGTCATCTAAAAATTTATCGTTCAGGACACTGTTTTTTAAAGACTTTATGTAGCCGACCAGATGATACCTGCAATACCATCAGAACACCACAGCATTTGAACCTGTCAGATATTTACGGATGACCTCAAGCTAATGGGTTCGTAAACTACAGCTACGCTTTATGTTTGTTTAATTTGAGCCACTTAAGGAAGAGGGAGCTAATGGTATTCCAAACAAAGGGGAGAAACCTCGTTATTAGGATGCTAGCGTACCTATTCGTTGCCATGATGAGTTTTGTGTTTGGTCAAAAGGACTCTTTACTTAGTGCTCAAGCAAAATTAACTCTAAACAATCATGTAGATATGTACGGAGAGCCTGTTGATCTATCACTCTGGCGTGCGGATTTTTTAGAAAGGTGTTATTTTCAAGGTAAAGAAAATACTTCTAATGCTAATGTGCAAGAGATTGAGGCGCTGCTCATTAGCTTAGAAAAAGTACCTGAGCTAGCAAGCTACATTTTAGAGGCTGCAAGTCAGATCCATACCGCCTTCTGTATGGATGATAAGGTCGATTACAGCTATGCTTATTACGACAAGATTCACAATCTTATTGATCTTAAAACGTATCTAGCGTTTAACGAACAGCTCATCTTTTTTGTCCATGAACTCAGACATATTGACCAGATTAGTCGCGGTTTTTGCCCTTCCCTTGACTATGCTGTTAAGGAAATGGCGAGCTTGACACTAGCCCTAGAAGCAGATGCCCAGGCCATAACCACCCTTTACGCCTGGCGCATGAAATCCAACGGTTATCCAGAAATCTGGACTACACTGAACAAGATTGAAAATTACGTGGATATTGGAAATGCTTTTACAAAAGAGCTAGAAGAAAGCGGAGATGAGTTATTAGCCACTCGAGCCGCATTTGAACAGTGGTACGGTGCTGAGTGGCGCACGAAAAATTATTATTTTAATGCTTGTTTGAGTTATTGGGTCATGCAAGACAGAAATAATACGCCTGACAATTACACTCTTTTGCCGACCGATTACTATAAAAGCCTTTGTCGTTTGCCAGGTGGTGAAAATTATGGTTGTCATCTGACCGATAAAATTAGATAGTTTGGTTAAGGCGCATGCAGCCTTCTAAAAGAGAAAGTTCACAAATAATCAGACGGTAAAGTGAAGTGTTGAAACCATTTAGACTACAAAATTATTTAAGAATAGCTATATAACCTGAGTTCGGAGTTTCGTTGGCGTTAGGGACACACTTTCTCAAATTTTCCCTTCCGAAAGCTCTTTAATTTTGGCAATAACAGGGGTTTGGCTTAAAATCGACGCTTTTATGCTGGAATGAGGATTAGTGCTAATCTCTATTATGCGTCAGGGACACTATTTCTGCTTTTTGATAACTCTGAACTCAGGTTAACTAATAATTGTGATGCCAGTGCGCGTGCTGCCCGTAAACGATTTCTGAGCACCTAAAAGTTCTATGGTTACAGTGCCGCCTTGCTCAAAGCTAATCACGCCAGCATGAACTGCCGTTGGGCAATTTCCTGAGTCATCGGTATAGAAATCTGTCTTGAGTACAGCTTCAGAGCTACCGTTAGTCGGATAAATAAAGCTAAGTTGCTTTGCAATTCGAGCACAACACTCAAAAATTGTATTCCAGAAGTGTCATTTAATGATCATTCCTCAACCTGGGGTGATTCATCTTCAGGCTAAGGGAATATATAACCTTCGATCCGAACTAATTGATAGCCCGTGGCGAGGGCACTTTGCTCACCTCCTGATGTCGATATCGTGAAGTTGTCACCACGTCCGCCATTCCAGAAAAGCTTTAAGGGTACGGTACCTGGTTGCTCGGTCTGGAAGACATAGCCTTCAATACGAACAAATTGGTAACCGGAACCAAGGGCATCTCGTTCACCCTCGATTGTTGCAGTTGTAAAATAGTCACCACGTTGGGGGTTTAAATACAATTTGAGTGGCACGGTGCCTGGCTCTTGATTGGGAAAGACATATCCTTCGATGCTGACAAATTGATAGCCGTCGGCGAGCGCGGCCTGTTCCCCGATAGCTGTAGGCGTGCTGAAATTGTCCTCGAGCTGTGCATTCCAATAAAGTTTTAGAGGCACTGTGTTCTGTGGAGACGGTGATACTCCAGCAGAGGTACCTTGTCGTCTCCACTCCTGGGCAGCATAAAGCGTACTTTCCCCCACTTTTATAAAGTAATCATTAGACTGCATTTGCAAGCTTAGATTGCCACCACCTAAGTTTGGACTACCAGGCAGGTCAACCCAGGTTCCCGTGAGCGTATTGCCCGAGATTTGACCAAAAAAGACATTGGCATACGAACCTACCGCCGTGCCGTCTACCATCCAGTAAACATCATTGCCAATTTGCCTTACGCGATAAATGGCACTGCCACCAGGATTCTGCCAGAACCCAGTCAGGTCAAAAGGTTGAGCATAGCTAAAGGACAAACCTAGCCAGAGTAAGATAAACAGGGATAAAGGATTGAATACCTTGAGCATTTTCATAATTACCTCCAAAGGAAAACTTGCGAGTTTAGGTAACCTTGTTGGGCAATAAGATTAAGGTAGACAGATGTTCATGAATGCACTAAGTATCCATTCCTCCTCATGCAGCATTAACTGCACTATTTCATTTCCCGTTTTGCAAACAGTATACTGCATGTTTCTTCTAAAATACATCGGGGTTTTCTAGATTAAGAGAAAAGATCATTGGCCTTGAAAGAAGTTTGACCTTTAAGAGTTTTGCTTCCATCCGAACCATCCAAACCATGCCTAGCACTGGGGCAAGGATGATCCAGGGCTTAGAAGTAAGGAACTCGAGAGGGATTACCTGGCAAGGCTCTAGAACTTACCAGGTCGTCTAAAAATCCTGAGAAAAGCTCCTTTAGTGCGTTAGCACCTGCTGCCAGCAAGCCGTGAGCGTGCTGCCCCTGAGGTACACCTTTACGTTTTTCAGCCTTGCTGGGTAGAGAGTCACGTTCAATCACAGTGACGTTTTCAAAATAGTCTGTCAGCACCCTTGCGGCTAACAGCCCACCCATACTTGCACCTATAACAACAGCCTGCTTGTTCATGTCGAACCTCCTTTTTCTTGAGATTCAGCATGCGTTATAAAATTGCTCAATTAACAGACCAAAAACTATTCAACTTTGCTTTTTGTGGTTTTTGCTTTAATTCATTTTGAGGTTTAGCGTGTTTGTCCTTAAGGGCGAGATTAGGCTTTTTACGAGAGGGT
>JAHEBB010000481.1 GCA_024642575.1 Trueperaceae bacterium
GTGGGTACTTTGACCTGTGCTCGAGTTAAAGGTACCAAAAGCGCCATAATAATTTTCGATCAGACCACCAATGAGATTGACATCGCCTTTAACAGAACCGCTATCGTGGTTTTCAACCCGAACCGAACCCTGACCACTCATCAATACGCCGTGAACGACAACATTACTTGGGGCATTTAAGGTACTGTCACTGTGATTATTGCCAATAATAAGGTCACCACTATCTACATAGACACCCAGTACATTTTGAGCATTGAGATTGTTACAAGTTGCCGCGTCAACTGAGCGATCACTTTTTCGAGTTGGACTTCCGGTACAGGGGGGGTCCTCGTATTTCAAATCTCCCGTAATACGAATGTCATTATCGGCAGTTACGGTTAATTTCGCAAAAGATGCAATGGCAGGGCGAGCATTGCTGGCATTTGTACTATTTGCGGGGTTGCGGTCTGGACCGGTAAGTTTGTTTATGTCACCTGCGGCAAAAATAACCCCTGTAAAAGCGTGACCTGTACTCTTTTTGATTTGATTGCCGGAACTGTTAGTAGCTTCTGTCCATTGGGTATTCCAGTCTTTACCATCTTCTAAAATATAAAGATCATTTGGGTTAGTCTCACTATAACGATAGGTATCGGTTACCTCTTTGGTTGTGGTTACAGTTTCGGTTACCGTTTGCGTTTCGTAAATGGGGGATTCTTGCCAGGTATATCTATCTTTACAAGTATTGTCTTTCCATTTCCATTTGTTGCCTTCCCATACATAGCCAGCGCCACAGCCATTTGTGACCCAAACCCACTCACCTCCAGATGAACCCACCTGTACTTGAACTTGCCTTGTTACTTGCTCTGTAGTTTCTTTTAAATGGGTAATAGCAATGTATTGATAGTTGGAGCTGCCATTGGTTACTACATCGCCGTTAGCATTTCCAGCCCATAAGTTAAGCTTATCAATATCACCGTTTATGTAGATTCCACCTTCTTGGGCCGCAGCTTCCTGGTCAACATTGTTTTGAGGTAGAGGTACAAAGTTAGCTTCCCAATCAATACCACCAGTGAGCATAGGGGCGTGGGTTTGACCAAGGTAATCGCTGTAGGAAGGATGAATAGGATCATTTAAATTGGAAACAGATTTGAAACCAATATTCATAAATTCCCCACCCTGTTTGTTAAAAGAGCCCGAGCAGCCTGTTAGACTTGGATTGCTACAACCAGCGCTGGTTACCCCACCACTAAACCAAGAATCCTTATAAAATCTGAAAAACTGATTGGTGTGGACAGGTCCGTCAAACAGGGTGTTGTCGGTAAACCAGATGTCACCGCCGTTGCTGGTTTCGTGTACATTGGTGAAAAGAGCGTATTTGGCAAAGCTACCTCTACCCATCTCAATCTGGTACTCACCTTGCAAGACTATAGTGCGCTTATTATCGCCTAAAACACCCTCTGACACGAGCACATAAGGAACAGCGTATGATTGAGGGACAAACTCACCACTCCCGTTTCTCGATGTGCCATTGACGAAGCGAGGCAAGGGCAGTTTAATATTGCCGGGTAAAGCTTGACCGCAAGCGCTTTCTGTAACATAGAAGCGCACATTGATTTCAGCATCCCCACTTGTAGGGTTAATATCAGCGTTACATAAAAGATTATCGATTTCAGGCTGCAAGTCATCGGCAATTGCGCTTAGATCGTCGGCAACTTTTTTGCTATCGGGTTCGCTGCCATTGCCACCAAAAACCCAGTTATTTGAAGAATTAACGCCCGTAAATGCTGCTTTTTCTACCAATTCTTCCATGCTGTTTCTGATAGGACCGACTAGAGATTGACCAACAAGATTTGCACCGCCCCTAGCCAAAAGAAGGGTTTGAACCACGCCAATATTATCTGAACTACTTTTTAGTTCCCCAACCGCTCGAGTTGCTAGTAGGGTGATAATACCTGATAAAATAACCATAAGCCCTATGGCAACAATCATAGCTATGCCTTTATTATTTAATCGCATACAGTAACTCCTCTAAGGGTACGAATTCGGTTATCTGCCGAAGTATCAACCAGCTCAACTTGATTGCTATAGGTACGTGAAATATCATAGGCGCTGTCTGTGGCACCGATGGTCACTTTTAAGCGAGCCAGTACGACAACCTCACTGTTATAAGTTCCTTTTTTGACTGGGAAATTATTATTAAGAATCGGACTGGTTAAGGCCACAGTTGAGCCGTCGTCATATTCATAAATGTACTCAACACTAAAGGTATCTATGTCGTAAGCAAGAGGAACTTCATCATTTGCACCTGTAGTACGGTAAAGGATTTTGCTTGTAGCGTCATAGCTAATGCCAACGGTGTCAAGGTTGCCGAAAAGTAAGGTGTTGTTGGTGTAATCAATGGTATTGGCACATCCTGGGTGAACAACGCGAACCTTGTAGGCGTTACCATTTTTTTGTACATTGCCTACCTGAAAGATAACCGCATCACCATTGGCATTGATTAGCAAGGCTTGTTTGCCCTCGAGCCCTAACTCAGCCTCATCTGCTACATCTGCCAAAATTTGCAAGTTCGCAGAACTGATAAAGCTCGAGTTATTTCCACTGTCATGAGGTATGACAGGGTAACCACCGCTACCACTTAAAAGAGCAAAGGAAATACTGGTATTGTTTGATTCATAAGGTGTTACGGTTATGCCACCAAATACAGCGCTGCGGAGTTGCTGGGTAACGACGTCATTAACGCGGCGCAGTTTACTTTGTACGGCTGCTGTTGCCTCTTGTTTTCTTTGGCTCTCTAAACCACTAATGATACCTTGTGAACTAACGGCTAAAACTGTGGCAAAAATGCCTAGAGCAATGAGAAGTTCTACGAGTGTAATGCCTGATATTTTTCTCATGGGTTAACCTCAGCTAATTCCTAAAAGTTGAGATGTTCGCTCGGGACTATTTAAACCTGGGCCGTAGGTCGTGCCGTTGATACAGACGGGTTCTCCCTTGTTTTTGTAACAGACCTCAATGTCATATTGAACCAAACTGGCAGTTGAGAGACTGACGATGCCGTTATGGGTAACTGTTACCTTGTAATGAGCAGGGTTTGAAAAGCTCGAGCGGGCTGCCTGGTCGTAAAAGCTATTGATTAGATCACCATAGTCCCATACAGATGTCTCATCTTCGACTGCCAAGACCAGACTATCGCCATCAATAATGCGTCTGCCAAAATAATTAAGAACTTCTGAAGCCTGATTTCCCTTACCTGTTTGCGTCATGATTTTAAGATTGCCTGTAAGCGCTGTTGAGAAGACGCCAACGAGTACGCCAATGATGGACATGGCAATGAGAACTTCAGGGAGGGTTAAGCCTTTGATAGCTTGCTTATAAGATTTCATTGGTTTTGCACCACCTTTGCCTCGCCGATAATAGAAACAAGCAAGGAATAGTTTTCATGAGAAGTAGATATAGAAATAGGGGAAGGCAAATTTTGGTAACTGACCTCATCAATTTCGCCAGGAGGCAAAAACTTTATAACTTCGCCATCTGGCAGATTTGTGGAGACGCCTGAGGCCAGCTTAAAGCTTCTAAGCGTTGCCCCAGATTTTTGATTTTTAATGCTTAACGTTTGACCAGATTTATTTAGGGTAATAATTACGCCACGGCTCGAGGACAAACCTGCTGCCTGCCAGATGCTATGTTGAAAGGTTCTTAAAGAGCTACCTTCCTGGCTGCGCTTTAAGATTGTGCTAGCACTAACAGCGCCAACGGCGGTTATGATGCCGACAACCGCCATAACAATAAGAAGCTCGAGCATGGTAAAGCCAAAGCCACGTTTCATAAGCTAGCTTTCATGCCTGTGATCTTGAAAATGAACTGAAAAGTAAGCTGTTTCATGGTTGCCCAATCCTGAACTTTATAAGGTTGCCGCTTAAAAAAACGACACGTTCTGCTCCTTCAAAACCTAAAACGAAAGCTGTCACACTTTTCTTACTCATTTGCCCGAAGACAAAAGCATCTTTTTGGATTCTCCATAACTAAAGGGTTTAGAAAATATTGTGTCAAATAAACCATATTTCGTTTTGCGAAG
>JAHEBB010000482.1 GCA_024642575.1 Trueperaceae bacterium
GGTTAAAATCTTGGTTCAGGACAACCCGAATAATGGTCGCTTTTATCTTTTTGGTAACGGTACAAGTGGTCAAGCCTCGAGCCCAGAAACTGTGATTGAAGACTTCAAAACGCTCCTTACTATTCCCTTACAAAATTTGGTTGATCAAATGCTCTGCAATCAGACTATTCCTATGACAGGCGTAACAGGCACGGTTGGCGTACGCATCTATGTTACGGATACCGCCTGTAGTCAACCTTTACCTGCCAAGACGAAACTGTCGGTAGGTCGCTTTGTTGAGGGCCAGATTTACGCCATCCCCTTTATCCTTGTCTCTGAGGCAATCGTAGGACAATACAAACGCAATATTGTCATTCAGGGAGAATACCAGTTTGACATCGCCGGTGGAAAGTTTTCCAAGTATGCCCTTTTTACCAATCGACACAATACGCCAGATGGCAGTGACATCTGGTTTACCGGTCAAACTTTATTTGATGGACCCGTACACACCAATAGCCATTTTCGCTTTTATAGTGATCCCTGGTTTGGCGGCAGCGTTTCAAGTGCTGGCTGTGCTGACCCTGATAATGCTGTTGCAACGGCAACTGATCCAAACAATATAACCTGTTCAGACTTTTTAGGTGCCAGGTTTTTTCATGGGAATCCCCAGTTTATTGGTGCCGATGATCTGGCGTCGGGCGTTAATACTAATCCAGATGAGCCCGAATTTCAAAGTGGCGTAGAGTACAAAGCTACCGTTATACCCCTGCCGAAAAACTCTTTTGAACAAAAGGACGCCGCACAAAATTCAGGGCTTTATTTTCCCACGAATTTGTTTAGCCTCGAGTTTTATGCAGCTAACGCTACAGGGGTATTACCTAGCAAAACAGGAACTTCTTGGACACCAAAAGCAGCTTTTCAATATATAAAAAGTTGCACGACCGCCACAGCCTGCACTGTTTACAGATATGCCGAAGACGGAAAACTCTTCAAACAAAATACTGATGGTACCTGGCCTACTAGCCCCCAGGTAACAAGATTTAATGGGGTGGTTTATACCGAAGGTAATGTTGATCGTTTTGGCGGCCCAGCACGTGTACCTGCAAGTAGCAGCAATCCAGACGATGCTCCTCCTGCGCTGGCCTCGTTTAGCCAATTGACCATGGTTAGTACAGGCAAAACCCGTATTATCAGAGATTTAAAATATGAAAAGCCACCTTGTAGCGGCTACCCTCAAAGAGAAACAGACGGTTCAGTGACGAGAGCAACCTGTAACAGCTTAGACGCTCAAAATGTATTGGGCATTTTTTCACCCAACTCAGACATCGTAATTGGCAACGCCAACGGCGATGCCAGCCTGAATGCCCCTAGCAACATTGCTATTCACGGCTCTCTCATGAGTAGTACTGGACAAATCACAGTAGAAAATTATAAATTGGGATCTTCTCGTGGTTATGTAAACTTACTTGGTGGCATTATTGAAAATTATTATGGTGCTTTTGGTACCTTTAATTCTAATACAGGAAATTTCCAAACGGGTTACGGTCGCCGCTTCACTTATGACACCCGTCTGGCAAAAGACTTGGCTCCACCCTATTTCCCAACCACAGACAAGAAGGATGTGCCCAATGTCTTTGTCATGGGCTTTTCACAGCGTGAACAGGTCTATTAAACCAACTCAAAAACACGCTCAACCAAAACATCGGTTGAGTTAAGCAGCGGAACTTGCAAATCTGCTTGAAATAGTACCAAAGGAACTTCGGTACAACCAGCAATAATAAGTTCTGCACCTTGCCCAATCAGGTCTTGGGCAAGGTCTCTTATTTTAGGTTTAACCTGTTCCTTTTGACCCGCCTTAATTTCATAGAGTAAGTGCATAAAGCGAGTTCGTAGCTGAGCCTCAGGAATAAGGGTCTTTATACCTCGTTTTGCAAACGCTTTTTGATAAAGCTCACTGTCTAAGCAGCCACTTGCCGCTAAAACCCCAACTTGCTTTATATCTGGAAAGGTGCTCAAAGTCGTTTCTACAACTGCCTCAATCATACTGATAAAAGGAATGCTTATGGCTGCTTCTATATGGGTTTGAAAAGCGTGCGCCGCGTTGCAAACCATCACCAAAAAATCGGCACCGGCACGCTCGAGCGCTGCTGCACTTTCAGCTAAAGCTGGCCCTGCTGATGGCCCTGTACCTGCCACTGCTTCATTACGGTTAGGTACTTTTGGGTTGTTGTTAATAATCAGATGCAAATGATCTTGATCGGTTTTTGCCTGCGTACGCGCAATCACTTTCGCAAAAAAGTCAAGGGTTGCCTCGGGTCCGAGACCGCCAATTACCCCAACTGTTTTTTGTACTTGTGCCATATAAACCTCAGAAAATAAGTACCTAGTACCTTGTCATGAGTAAGGAGTTTAAGTGTCTAGTACGGTTTCTTGATAGGCGTAAAGAGCTGGGCTTCCTCCTGTGTGGATAAATAACACCTTATCGCTAGGCTTAAACCTTCCTTGTCGAATCAGGTCAATGAGACCCGCTGCAGTTTTCCCTGTGTAAACGGGATCAAGCAAAATACCCTCGAGCCTAGCAAAAAGTTGAACCGCTTCAACCATGCCCTGGGTTGGTAAAGAATACCCCTCACCCACATAGTCATCTAGCACGGTTATAGCTTCTCTAGGGATGCCTCTGCGAATGTCTAAAAGCTCTGCGACTTCTTTAGCCAGAGCGTATAGTTTCTCTTCCTGAGCAATTTTTTCGGCACGTACACTGATACCTGTTAAGGGAATATGGGCATTGCTACCGATTAAGCCGGTCACTAAACCCGTATGAGTGCCACCACTACCGCTCGAGCACACTATATGGTCAAACGCTAGCCCCAGGTCAAAACTTTGCGCCATGATTTCTTCAACACAGCTAACATAGCCCAAGCTACCTAGTTTGTTAGACCCACCTCCTGGAATGATGTAGGCCTTGCGCCCTTCTTGGCTAAGCTCATCTGCTAACGCCTGCATTTCAGCAGCCAGGTTAGAACCTCCTGGAACCACTTTGACTTTTTCAACCCCTAAAAGCTGAAACAAAAAGTTATTGCCACTGGCATGAGCTTTGTAGCTATTGGGTACGCGCTCTTCCAAAACAAGCTGGCACCTCAGCCCTTCTTTTACCGCTGCAGCTAGGGTCAAACGGCAGTGATTTGACTGTACGGCACCTACAGTTATAAGCGTGTCTGCCCCTTGAGCTAAAGCGTCAGCCACCAAAAACTCGAGCTTACGGGTTTTATTGCCTCCTCCAGTAAGCCCTAAAAGGTCATCCCGTTTTATATAGATACTTGGCCCGCCCAAGTGCTTGCTTAAATGCTCGAGCTTTTCAATTGGGGTAACATTAGGGGTGTAGCGTCTACGGGGAAACATCGCCAGATTCATGTTTGCTCCTTTACTTTTGCAGCCAGACTAAGCTAATGAAATGACCGTATCCCAGAAAATCCTAAGCGCTATGTTGGCTGACTGACTTTAGCAAGTTTCCTGTCTTATATAGCTTTAAGCCCTCTCTTAGATCATCCTTTAAGCAAGCTTTTCAAAAACCTATAAAATCTTTTGTTTGACTTTAGCCAAAGACAAGCTGCATTTAACACAGGATGGGTTTAGTCCTATGTTTATAATGACGCCTAAGTTATGCGTCTTATTTGTTTTGGTTCAGCTCGACTTGAAGGCTATGTGGGAACAAAGATAAGTTCACAGCTCCTACTTCTTTTAAGTTATATGAGGCTCGAGCAAGAAAGCTCAAAGTTACGCTTAGCCCAAGTCTTTTGGCCCCATCTGTCAAACGACTTTAGTAAAAAAGGGGAGCGTAAAGATTTAAATAACACGGCAGTTGCCTTAGCCAGCCTAAAGCGCGAATTGGGTTTAGTACCTGAAGAACTAACTACTCTACAGTGTGATGCTGTAAGTTTAGAACTTGCCTTTATACAGGGCAACTACCTCGAAGTCACCAAGATTTATCAAGGCAAGGATTTTTTAGCTGAGATTGAAGCTAGTCAGCGGCTTCATATGAGTGAGGCGCTCGAGCTTTGGTTACTAAAGCAGCG
>JAHEBB010000483.1 GCA_024642575.1 Trueperaceae bacterium
GTTAAAGCTCGTAACGATAACAAAGTTTCCATCACCTGGCAATTTTCTATTGAGGCTGCTAGAAATAAATTCAAACGTTACTATCAAAGTGTCATTACTTAATTTACAATGTACTTAGTAGCTAGTGTGCTTTTTCCCTGGTTTAGATTTGCAAGAATCGGACCTTACCCCTAACTTTGTCCTAAAACCAGCCGAGTCTGCAAAATACACTGATGCTGGTTTGTTATCTTTAGAACTGAAAACATTACTAAGGAGGTAACAATGACTGCATTAAGCAGGTTAGCAGGCAGTATTTTGCTGTTATTTGGTTTAGCTTTGGGATTTGCCCAGACAAGCTTATCTATTGCCACAGGTGGTACAGGTGGCGTTTATTATCCGACAGGTGGCGCTTACGCTGAAGTTATTAATAAATACCTCGAGGGCTACAGTGCTGTTGCTGAGGTTACAGGTGCATCGGTAGAGAATGTTGGGCTTATTTCAAGAGGTGACTCAGATATTGCTCTGGCCTTAGCTGATACGGTTTATCAGGCATATGCAGGTACAGGCCGTTTTGGTGAAGGGGGCGAGTTTCCTCAACTTGCCAATCTGCGTGCTCTTGGTAGTGCTTATCCTAACGCCATGCACATCGTTACTTTAGCTGATTCGGGCATTAACTCACTTAGCGACTTAGCAGGTAAGCGCATTTCTGTGGGTGCGCCTGGTAGTGGTACAGAAGTCTCTGCTAAAGCTATCTTAGAAGCCAATGGCCTTACATATGATGATATTGACGAGCAGTTCTTAAACTTTAATGAAACCGCTGACGCCCTGCGTGATGGTCAACTCGATGCAGGATTCTTAAGTGTTGGGCCACCTACCAGCTCGCTTCTAAGTTTGGCTGAAACCAGAAATATTGCGCTTATAAGTATGACAGATGAAGAGGTTGCCAATGCCCTAGCAGCTGAACCTACCTTTGCTCCCTATACCATTAAAGGGGGTCTCTACAAAGGTCAGGATGCCGATACCACAACCATTGGTACGCCTAATGTTATTGTAGTAGCCGCTGAAATGGACGAAGATTTAGCCTACAAGATCATTTCTGCCCTTTATGCCCATATTGATGAAGTGATTGCCGTTCATCCTTCTGCTAAAGACACGACCCCCGAGTTTAGCCTTGCTTCTACACCCATTCCTTTGCATCCGGGTGCCATTCGCTATTATCAAGAAGCTGGTATGGAGATACCTGCAAAACTCATGGAAAACTGCCTCGCTGCTACATGTCAGTAATTTCTTAATATGAATCAAGAATCATCCTTCAAGGTTTATTGGGGGATGATTTTAGTTTTATCCCTACTGAGCTTTGCCAATGCTCAAGCCCCTTATTTGCTGGTTCAAAGGGAAGACGGCTCGAGCCTTTACCAGATTGCTCTGGCTGCTAATCCTTGCTGGATGATGCGCTGGAACCACTCAGTAACAGATATTATCGTCACAGATTTTTATTGCTGGATGGCAGGAGAAATGGTTTTGACCCATTCGCATACCCCTTCTTTTGATGCAGGTTTGGGCCATATTCCAGGTCGGGGTAGGCAGGTCTCAGATGGCTATGGGGGCTATTTTATTTATGATATTAATGAAGCTGTTCCAAACAATTTTTATTATCTCAGGGTAGGTAGTATGAAAGTAAATCACCGTATTGACTATGAGGGCACGACTTATTCGCTAAGTGAACTCGCCGAGCATGAACGCGTCATTATAAAGGTGGTTATGCAGTAATGAGCGACTTGGAAACATCCACTGCCAAACCAGTTGAGCTACCGCTAGCGCAGTGGTTGCAGCGCATGATTCTGTTTATTGCCATAAGCCTATCCCTCTTTCAACTTTACACCGCAGGTATCAAGGCACTCGGGGCTTACTATCAACGAGGGGTGCATCTTGCCCTTATGCTTGTTTTGGTCTTTTTGGTCTTTCCAGCTTTTGGTAAAACACGTAAGCGAGGCTTTTTGGGCTGGCTTATTGACCTAGCTTTTATAGCAGGTGGTGTTTTTGCGTCCTGGCATATGCTCTACGACTTGCAGGGGTTTGCGCGGCGGGTTGGCTTTGCCAGTCAAACTGATATCGTTGCTGGTGCCCTTTTGATTGTGGTTTTGCTCGAGGCAAGCAGGCGAGTCATTGGTATTACCATTACGCTCATAGGTATTATCTCGATTGTTTATGCTATGGCTGGTGCCAGAGGTACACTGCCCTGGTTAGCTGATTTCTTGCCGGGTATTTTAGAGCATCGTGGCTACCGCATTGACCGCATAGTCTCAACGCTTTATATGGGGCTCGAGGGTATATTTGGCATTCCCTTAGGTGTAGCCGCCACCGTAGTTTTTATCTTTGTGCTTTTTGGGGCCTTTCTAGAAACTACGGGCGCTGGCAAATTCTTTATTGACTTGGCCTATGCTGCTACGGGTCGCCAGCGCGGCGGGCCAGCCAAGGCTGCGGTAGTTGCCTCCGGGTTTTTAGGTAGTATTTCAGGGAGCGCTATTGCCAATGTGGTGACTTCAGGCGCATTTACCATCCCTCTGATGAAAAAGCTGGGCTATAAACCTGAAGAAGCCGGTGGGGTAGAAGCGGCTGCCAGTACCGGGGGGCAGATTATGCCGCCGATTATGGGTGCAGGCGCATTTTTGATTGCTGAGTATACTCAAATGCCTTACATCGAAATTGTAAAACTAAGTATTTTGCCAGCTATTTTGTATTTTGCAACGGTGTATTTATTCGTTGATATTATTGCTGCCAAGCGTGGTATGCGCGGCATGAGTCAGGAAGAACTGCCCAAACTTAAAGAAGTGTTTCGAGACGGCTGGTACTACCTGATTCCCTTAGGTATTTTGATTTTCTTTTTGCTCAAAAATATTTCACCTGGGCGAGTAGGTTTTGTAGCAATTGTTTCAACGATATTGGTGGCAGGAGCGCGTTTTTTAATACGGCGTTATCTGCTACAAGTTAAAGAGGCAGGGGCTAGCCCCATAACTACCGTTTTTCGTTCGGGGTTTCAGAGTGTGCTTACGGCTTTAGAAACAGGTGCCAGAAATTCTATATCGGTTACGGTTGCTTGCGCCATTTCTGGCATCGTAGTTGGCATGATTGGCCTGACAGGTTTAGGGCTAAAATTCTCTTCGCTGATGATTGGCTTTTCTGGTGGACATTTACTGGTAGCGTTGCTTCTGCTTATCTTGGCAAGTTTGGTACTGGGTATGGGTTTACCTGTGACGGCAAGTTACATTGTCTTGGCAGTTTTAGCCGCACCTGCTTTGGAAAATGAATTTGGCATCCCATTGCTGATTGCCCATCTGGTTATTTTTTGGTATTCGCAAGACTCTAATGTAACCCCACCCGTCGCCCTGGCGGCATTTGCAGGAGCTGGGATTGCAGGCGCAAATCCCATGAAAACAGGTATAGAAGCCTGGAAGTTTGCCAAAGGGCTCTACCTGATACCCCTGTTTATGATCTACAACCCTGAAATGATTACAGGAGGCCCCTGGTATCTGGTCATTTGGACGGTTGTGACTGCCATAGCTGCGCTTGGTGCGTTTGCTGCTGCGCTCGAGGGTTACATGTTTACAAAAATGTACTGGTTTTCTAGAATTTTTGCGGTTATTGGCATGATAGGTATTTTCTGGCCGAATCATTGGTTTGAAATCTTGGGGTTTGTGCTTATTTTGCTGGTTTTGGGTATTAACTTTAGTAAGCAGCAACGCGAAACACGACTTTCTCAAGGTTTGGTTGGATAAACGATTTTAGATGCCACTCCAAATTGATAAACGAGCTATCTGTCAGGAGGACATCACTACTGCCTTATTTAAACAAAGCTAAAAGTTCAGTAAGTGCATCCTCAATGCTTTGTTCAGGTAATAAGCGATCTTTTTGATTGGCCAGTCCATAAAGTGACCAGCTTAAACTTAAAGCTTTAAGGTCAGGTGAACTGCTAGGGGTATTGGGGCTTAGAGGGCTCGAGCTGATCCAGCCTAAGATAATTTTATAGAGTTCTTGTTGTAACTGGCTATCAAGCCT
>JAHEBB010000094.1 GCA_024642575.1 Trueperaceae bacterium
ACGACATCTCTATTTTTGTTTAGCTCACAAATTCAAGCAGTTTTTTAGGAGAGAAATATGCAAAAAAGCTTAAAGTTTATTGGTTCCTTTTTCATTGCAGTAATGCTCATGCTATCTGCTATGAGCTTCGCGCAAGATATACCTGACGTCCCTCGTAATCAGACCTTGATTCTTGGCTGGGATCTTAGTAGTGCGGTAATTGGAACCACCAGCCCCTGGGCACTTCCCGGTTATACCCACCAGCAAGGTAATGCCTTTTTGTGGGAGCCTCTTTCTTACTACGGTATTTTTAAAAGTGAAGAAATTCCTTGGCTTGCTGACAGCATGGAATATACCAATGACAACTTTACTGAATTGCTGATTAAGCTAAACCCAATGGCAATGTGGAGTGATGACGTTCCTGTTACTTCTAAAGATGTTGTTTTCACCTTTGAAGGTCAAATGAACAACGAGACCTTGCCCTATCATGCAGCGTTTGTTCAATATGTTGATAAGGTTGAAGCAGTAGATGATCTCACGGTAAAAGTGACCTTTAAAATTCCTGCGCCACGCTTTAAATTTGAAGTTTTAACTTTGAAGTTTGATACAGGTATTCCCATTGTTCCAGCCCATGTTCTAGAAGGACAAGAAGATGTAAATGCTTTCCCTGGTGGTCTTGATATGCCACACTCAGGCCCTTATAACCTGATTGCCTGGGATTTAAACCAGAAAATCTTTGATTTAAGAGAAGACTGGTGGGCTGTTAAAGCTGGGCGCATTGGTACCCCTGAAGTTAAGCGCATTGTTATGGCCAACATTGGTGGCCAGCAAATGGATAACATCGCTCAGCGCATCGTGAATAACGAAATGGACGCTGCCTTAGATATGCGCAGTTCTGTTATTAAAAGTATCGTTGAGCAAAACCCTATGGTTACAACCCATAGTGCCGATCAGCCTCCTTACGGATACCTTGACTGGTGGCCAAATGCACTATGGATGAATACCCAACTTGCTCCTTATAACGATCAAAGAGTTCGTCGCGCTATGAGTTTAGCTATTAATCGCGAGCTGCTTGATGAACTGATTTATGAAGGCGCACATATTTCTACCATTTATCCTTTCCCACTTTATCCAGCGCTCCAAGCCTTTGCTGATAGCCCTGCGGTCAAAGCGCTCGAGGAAGAATTACAACCTGGTCTTTATGACCCTGAGCAAAGTGCTGCCCTTATGGAAGAAGCAGGTTTTACCAAGAACCGCGATGACCTCTGGGAAAAAGATGGCGAAACTGTTAGTGCCGTTATTCAAGGTTTCGAGCAAATCCATAGCGATATTGTTCCTTTCTTAGTTGAAATGCTGCGTAACGCTGGTTTCGATGCTGATGTAAACTTTGGTTCTGACTCATACCAAAATATGGCTGATGGTGTTGCTGGGCTTTATATGTTCGGTCACGGTGCCAGCTTAGTTGATCCCTATGCTGCTTTAGAGCTTTACCACAGCAGGTACAGTGCTCAAATTGGTACCTCAGCTGGTAATAACCGCTTCTCACGTTATGCCAACCCCGAATATGACGCTATTCTTGATGAAATGGCTCCTTTAGGGGCAGATAACCCAAGATTCCAGGAGTTAGCTGCTGAAGCGCTGGGTATGTACTGGAAAGAGCAAATTGATATCCCCATCATTCAGTGGCTCCACCGTATTCCCTATAACCAAACCTATTGGACTAACTGGCCAACTACTGCCAACCCAAGTATGGGTGAAAATGGTGCCTTCTGGGCGCATACAGGCATGCTGGTTGTTACCAATTTGAAAGCTGTTAAATAGCCTATAAGCTTAAATAAGTCAAAATTAAGCTATGTGACGCAATTTGCGTCACATAGCTTCTGGTTTTTGAAAGGAAAGATGCGTGAACTTTAGAACTCTCTCTAAGCGCTTACTTTTTTTGTTTATGGTTGTTTGGGCAGCTTCAACTATCACTTTTTTTATCCCGCGCATATCCCCCCGAAACCCTGTTCGTGAGCGTTTTGCTGAGTTAGCCAGAACAGGTGGTTTTTCGCCTGAAGATCTAGAGGTAATCGTTGCCGATTACAGTAAAAGATTTGGTTTAGATAAACCTTTATTGCAACAATATGGTGATTATATGTGGGGGATTGCAAGATTTGACTTGGGTATTTCTCTAAATAAATTTCCCAAAACAGTAATGCAACTCATTTTTGAGTCTTTGCCTTGGACCATAGGTCTTGTATTTATCACGACAATTCTATCTTTTGTGTTGGGTAACTGGCTTGGGGCGCTAGCCGCTTGGCCTAAATCACCTGACTGGTTAAAAAGTGTGGCTACGTCTTTTGTTTTATTTCAAGGCGTGCCTCCAGTTCTTTTAGGTATTTTGCTTATTTTCTTTATTGGTTTCAAACTTAAAATGCTTCCTCTTGGAGGAGCCTATTCTATTGGTACGGTTCCAAGTATGTCTTTGAATTTCATTTTTGATCTTCTCAGGCATCAGCTTTTACCTGGTCTTGCATTGGTACTAGGCTCAGTTGGTGGTTGGGTTATCTCTATGCGGGGTATGGGTGTAACAATTCAAGGTGAAGATTACGTAACATTTGCCGAGCATAAAGGCCTTGGATCAAGAGCGATTTTCCGAGATTATTATCTTCGTAATGCCCTTTTACCTCAAGTAACGGGTTTGGCTTTAGCACTTGGCAATTTAGTAACCTCAGCCATTGTAGTCGAAGGTATTTTTGCCTTACCTGGCATAGGTACCATGTTAAACAGTGCCATTCGGTCCAATGACTTTTCGGTTATTTACGGGATTGTTTTGTTCATTACCATTGCGATTGCAACTCTGATGGTCATTGTTGAGTTTATTTATCCCCTCCTTGATCCTCGTATCAGGCACCAATAAAGAGGTTTTATGTCATCTGTTACGCTTTCAAATACAGCAATC
Source organism: Trueperaceae bacterium (assembly GCA_024642575.1). Classification (GTDB taxonomy): domain Bacteria; phylum Deinococcota; class Deinococci; order Deinococcales; family Trueperaceae; genus JAHEBB01. Next base: position 2,924 of record JAHEBB010000094.1, read on the forward strand.
AGGCAGCCTAATAAGCTAACACTATTTTTTCGTTATTTGCGTCGTAACCCTAGCTTAACCTTTGGCTTGCTCATCATGCTTTTTCTGATTATATTTACGGTTCATGGACTTTTGACGATTGATACCAAACATGCTTATCCTCTGGCGGTTAGACCAAAGCAACCCCCTAGTTTTAAATATCCCTTGGGTACGGATTTTTTTGGTCGTGATCTTTATGCTGCCATGGTTATTGGTATGTGGCAGACAGCGGTTATTGGTATTGTCGCAGGTGCGCTAGGTACGATTATTGGAACCATTTTAGGTTTTATTTCTGCCTACTTTGGGGGATTTATTGATGGTGCTATTACATCAATATGTCAGATACTTATCCCTATCCCTGCTTTTTTGATTCAAGTTATTATTGCAGGTTCTATTGATAAACGAAGTGTCACCATTTTTACCATGGCTTTTGTGGTCTTGCTCTTGGCCTGGATGGGGCCAACACTAGTTATTCGCTCGCAGGTGCTGTCAATGAAGGAGCGGCAATTTGTCTCGGTAGCTAAGCTATCGGGCATGAGTTCTCTTGGTATTATTTTTAAAGAGATTTTGCCCAACCTTTTACCCTTTATTGCTGCAGCATTTATCGCTCAGGTGTTTCAGGCTGTATTTGCTTCGTTTTATCTGGCAATTGTAGGGCTTGGCCCTGTACGGGAACCTTTGCTTGGTAACACCATCTGGTCAGCTCAAACACAAGGGGCATTCTTTAATGGTTGGTGGTGGTGGCCGATTGGACCGGCTGTCGCCATGATTTTGATTTTAGGATCGCTGGCTCTTATTAATATGGGTATGGACGAAATGGCTAACCCTAGAATTCGGCGTTCGGAGTAATCAGTGAATCCAGTCTTAAAAGTTGTAGACCTTGAAGTTAGTTATTATACCGATGCTGGACGCGCTAAGGCGCTTGACCAGGTTAACCTCGAGCTAAATGCTGGAGAAAAAATAGGTCTGGTAGGTGAGTCGGGTTCAGGTAAAAGCACTATGGCGCTTGCCATGATGCGCATGATTAAGCCCCCTGGTCGGATTGAAAATGGTCAGGTTATTGTTGACGGGACTAATCTGACAAGCTTATCTGAAGATGAGATGCTAAGGGCAAGATTAAGTAAAATCGCCTATATTCCTCAAGGTGCTATGAATTCGCTAAATCCAGTTACGCGGATTGGTGCGCAGATGATTGATGCGATTAAAGCGCATGAGCCCACTATGTCAAAAGCTGACATGAAAGCCCGTTCTATAAAGTCGCTCGAGTCTGTTGAGCTTAAACCTGAGGTCTTTAAAATGTATGCCCATGAGTTATCAGGGGGTATGAAGCAACGGGTTTGTATTGCCATTGGGATTTTGCTCGAGCCAAAAGTCATTATTGCTGATGAACCAACCAGCGCGCTTGATGTCGTTACTCAAAGGCAAGTTATGGAAACGATCAATAAAGTGCAAGCAGAAATGGGTGCAGCCGTCATTTTGATTGGGCATGACATGGGGCTTATGGCGCAGTCTATGGATAAAGTTGCCGTCATGTACGCTGGACGTCTGGTTGAAGTAAGTACCGTTAAAGAGATGTTTACTGAGCCTAAGCACCCTTACTCACAAGCGCTTATACGCAGCTTGCCTAAGCTGGATGTCAGAGGCGTCTTTCAAGGGATTCCAGGTTTGGCTCCGTCGCTACTCAGACTCCCCACAGGCTGCGCGTTTCACCCACGCTGTCAGGAAATCATGGATAAATGTAAAACTGTAAGACCTGAAAATCAGATGCTTGCCAGTGGTAGTCGCGTGACCTGTCACTTATACGGAGAGGGGGCTTAAGATGGCAACATTACTAGAATTTAAAAATGTCAGCAAGATTTATAAAAGAGGCAAAACCGAGACCACCGCCCTTGATAATTTATCGCTTACACTTAAAGATGATGAGTCTACGATTTTAACTGTTGCTGGTGAAAGCGGTAGTGGTAAGACGACGCTAGCCATGCTCCTTTTGGGTTTTATCGAGCCAACGATAGGGCAGATTTACTACAAGGGTAAAGATATCAGCCTGCTATCTGGTTCGGAGCGTATGACCTTTCGCAAGGAAGTTCAAGCGGTATTTCAAGACCCGTTTGCCGTTTTTAACCCCTTTTATACGGTAGAGCATTTGCTTGAAGTACCTATTAAGCGCTTTAAACTGGCAAAATCTCGCACTGAAATTCGCGACCGAATGGCTGAGGCATTGACTGCTGTGGGCTTGCAACCCGACGAAATTTTTGGTCGCTTTCCGCATCAGCTCTCAGGGGGTCAGCGTCAGCGTATTAATATTGCAAGAGCCCTGGTTTTGCGCCCTAAAGTGTTGGTTGCTGATGAGCCTGTATCCATGGTTGACGCTTCCCTTCGCGCCAATATTCTTGAAACGCTGCGCACTTTGCAGCGTAACTACGGGGTGTCGATTGTTTATATTACCCACGATTTGACTACGGCATTTCACATTGCTAATTCAATTATGGTGCTTTACCGAGGCTCGGTTATGGAAGCGGGTGGGGTTGAGCAGGTTATCAAGTATCCACAGCACCCCTATACCCAGCTCTTGGTTGATTCCATCCCTTGGCCTGACTTAAGTCGCCGCTGGGGGCAAACCGACCTCGAGCCTAGTGAAGATACGGTAATTGGCAAAGGCTGCAAATTTTACTCACGGTGTCCTAAAGCTATGGAAGTTTGCAAAACCAAACCGCCTCTTTATCAGCTCGAGCCTTATCAGACAGCCTCTTGCTTTTTGTTTAAAGAAAAACCTCAGCTCGAGGCTGAGAGTTTGTCAAAAGCTTTACCTGTATAAATTAAAATATTAAGGGTTTCGAGCGCTAGCTTGGCTAGCGCTCGAGCTTTTTAGGGTCTTGTCGGACTACCATCTGGAAGTCTGGTTTGGGTCCAGTCCTCTACAAAATCTTCACAAGGGTATTTGGCTGCCAGTTTTTCATCTATATCAATACCTAGCCCAGGTTTGTCATTGGGGTACATGTAGCCATTTCTGACCTCAGGAAGTCCAGGAAACATCTCATAAGCTACTTCGTTAAAACGGCACCATTCCTGTACACCAAAATTGGGTGCCCATAGATCCAAATGCAAATTGGCGGCGTGACCAATGGGTGAGGTGTCGGCTGGGCCGTGCCACGCGGTGCGTATGCCGTAGTGATTTGCCAAAAGTGCGGCATTTCTGGCTGGCGTAATACCCCCCATTTGACTTATATGCATACGGATAAAATCTATAAGCTTATTGGCAATTAAGGGTTGCCATTCTCGGGGGTTATTAAAAAGTTCGCCCATTGCGAGTGCGGTGGTAGTTTGCTGGCGAATGCGCTCAAACCACTCGATATCCTCAGGAGCTAAGATGTCTTCTAAGAAAAACAGTTTAAAGGGCTCAACATCTTTGGCAAATTGCACGGCGTTTATGGTACCTAAGCGCTCATGGACATCATGCAAAAGCTCGACCTGTTCGCCAACTTCACTGCGCACATGCTCCATCATATTAAGCATATTGCGCATATAAGCTCTTGGGTCAAAATAAGCGCCAGAAGGGGCATTTTCTGGCAGTATCATGACATCTTTATCAGTAGGATTAGGGTCGACCGTGTTTTTATTGCCAATGCCAAAGCCTGCCATATTGGTTTTGCCACCATAGCCACCCATTTGCACTCTGATATAACGGTAGCCTTGAGCCTGAAAGGCTTTCACATTGTCAGCAACTTCTTGCTTATCTTTACCATCAGCATGAACATAAACATGCGCAGCCTCGCGGCTTTTGCCACCTAACAAGTCATAAACAGGCATATTGGCGAGTTTGCCTTTTATATCCCAAAGAGCTTGATCGATACCCGAAATAGCATTGTTAAGCACAGGGCCATTACGCCAGTAACCACTGACCATGAGCATGTTAAACATTTCTTCGATGCGTGAAACGTCACGCCCTAAAACAAAGGGGATGATGTGGCCTTTTAAAGCCGCCACAACCGCATGATAGCGCTGGGTAAAGGTGGCGCAACCAAGGCCGTAAAGACCTTCTTCACTGGTGATGATTTTGACGATGACGAGGCGTTGTCTGTTGTACTGCGTGGTGATGACTTTGACATCTTTAATGGTAATGGGCATTGGGTGTCCTTTTGAAAACTGTTGGAAATTTTTGATTGGTGACTGAAAAGTACCTAGTTGAAAATAGCTGTTAAAGAGTAGAGCTATCTGACAAATTGATCGACGAAATCTTTACCTAAACCAACGTTTTCATAGTGGGCGCGGCACATATCGATTTTGGTAAAAACATCTTCGTAACCCGTGTTTTTGCCGTTTTCATCAACGTAGTACATACAGCCAGAAATGTTAAAGAAGGTAATCATTTCTTCAACATCCGCGTCAACAACCAGAGTATGGGTTTCACCGGGAGGCTCAAAGACATAATCACCAGCTTTGGCTACCCAATCATGCTCGAGGTAACGCCACTGACCTTTAATCACATAGCCATGCACAGGAGCAGGATGCAGGTGGCGACTTAAAACCCCTGATTTGCGTACGCGTAATAGATTGCACCACTGACCTTGCAAGGTATTTAGCATAAGGGGGCGAAACCAGACATTGGGAGCTTGGGGAACCCAGACGCGCTCATCTTCGGGTACCGCTGTAGTGACGATTTCTAGGGGTGAAAGCGGATGGGTTGTTGGCGGACGTTTCTTGCTGGTAATGACATTTGCCATCAAGCACTCCTTAAGTTGTTGATAAAAAAGTATAACAGCCAGCTTAGAAAAGCTATGAACCTTAACCTCAAAAAGTAAAGACAAGCGAAAAAAATCGTTTGTCAAAAAGCTTTAAGGAAGATAGTTTAAGCTGCCATAGGTTTAGGCTGTTCTTCGCCTGTCACTTTACCGTCTTCAATACGCACGATGCGACTCACATGCTCGAGCAGCCTTGGGTCATGTGTAGAAAAGACAAAGGTCACCCCTTGCTCCTGATTGAGCTTTTTCATGTAATGAATGAGGCGTTGACCTGTTTCACTGTCCAGGTTCGCTGTGGGTTCATCTGCCAGAATAACTTTAGGATTTGCTGCTAGTGCTCTGGCAACGGCTACTCTTTGCTGTTGTCCACCTGAGAGTTGATTGGGGCGTCTATCTTTTAATTCGTCCATCTCGAGCGTTTTGAGAGCGGCTAGAGCTTTTGCCTCACGGTCTTTTTTACTTACACCCTGAAGCTCAAGCACAAAAGCGGCATTTTCGAGCGCGGTGAGTACGGGGATTAGGTTATACGCTTGAAAGACAAAGCCGAGCGTACTTAACCTGACGGCTGCCCCATCTTTTTTATCCAGTTGATCAATACGTTTACCATTTAGATAGATTTCACCTGAGCTAGGTTTGTCAAGACCACCAATCAAGTGTAGGAGGGTACTCTTGCCACTGCCAGAAGGGCCAGCTATAGCAGTAAATTCACCCTCATTAATGGTTAGATTAACGCCTCTAAGCGCGTCTGTTTTGACATCACCAATCTGGTAGGTTTTTTTGAGATCTTTGACTTCGTAGACTGACATTAAATTCCTTTCAAGGGGTTTAAGCGGTATAACGCATGGCTTCAGCGGGTTGAATATTGGCAGCCATACGGGCAGGGCCAAAAGCTGCAAAGAAAGCTGTTAAGATAGCAAAGCCGACAGCGAGTAGAACCTGCCAGGGTTCAATCGAAAGATAAAAAACACTCGGCATGCCCATCGACCCCATCACTTCATCGGTATAGCCTGGAAATTTAAAGCCTTTGCTGCCTAGCGCAATAAGGCTTAAGCCAATAGCAAGACCGAGGCCAGCACCTGTTAAGCACATGAGTAAACTTTCTAAAGTCACCATGCCCATAACCTGTCGCCCCTTGGCACCTAGGCTTAAGATGACTCCAAATTCGCGAATGCGCTCCAAGGTACTCAGATAAACGGTGTTTAATACCAGTAATCCCGCAAGGATAAAGAAAATAAGCGACTCAATGACTACCATCGGCATAAATATCTTGAGAATGGTGGCTAAATTAGGATCAATTTGTCGCCAGGCTTCTACGCTTACATCTGTTCCTAAGGAAGCTGTTAAAGCACTAAGATCAGGTGCAATCAGATTGTCTTCTTTAATCGTTTTAAGGTTGGGATAATGAAGCTCGAGCCGACTTAGCGCGTCAGGAGCTGCCAATTCCTGAACGGCAGGTAAGGAAATATAAGCAGAATAAATCTCACGGTTTGGATCATCAAACTTAAGAATGCCTTCAACCGTGTAAGCGGCAGCGCCATAACCTTCGGTGCCTGGGGCATAGACATAGACATCATCACCGAGTTTTACCCCAAGTGCAGTTGCCAGCGACTCGCCTAGCATAATGCCCGTCAGATTATCGCCTTCGACAAAGCTGCCCTCAGCCAGATAATCTTTTACAAAACTCTCTTTGATTAAATCTGGCCAGTCTTGACCTTGTATTACCAGACCGCGGGAACGCACTTCACCCGCCAAAAGGGCAGGTACTTGCAATGAACCTAGCACAATGGCATCGGGCGTTGTTTGAGCGATGGTTGTTCTAACCTCGGCTGCATTTTTAAGTAGACCACTGCTAAAGTCCTGCGCGTCACGGTAGCCTGCCTTATGCACCTGAATATTACCGACTCCCTTGGTTAAATCCTGGTACATGGCATTTGACATGGAGCCCATCAGGCTATACATAAGGAGGGCAAAAAGCACAACCAGAGCTACAGCAAAGAGCGAAATAAGGCTGCGCCGACCTTGCCGCCAGAGATTACGCCAGGCTAAGGCAATCATGGTTCGCACACGCCTTCACGCTCGAGCGCATTTTGGCTAAAGCAAGCATCAGGAATGCTGACATCAAACTTGGCATCCTGCCAGATAACCACCGTGGTATTACCTGCTTTAAGCAGGTCGTTGACTTCAAAACGCTGCGGTATGTAGTGACCTGCCACCTCAGCATAATTTGACAGAATATTTTCTTTTACAGCTGTATCACGTTGATCAAAATAGACAATATGAGTAGGGGCATAAGAGGGTTTTTCGGCGGTCAGCTGAACTTTGCCATAGGGGGTTGGGGCACTTGCTAAAGGGATAAGCTCGAGCGTGACGCTGCTGTCGGTATTCTCTAGGATGCTTAACGTATAGTTGCTGCGCAGATCATCGCCTGCCAAATCATTATAGGAAATATCTGAGCCTAAAAACGAGTCGCTTTGACCACTGGGAGGCAGCCTTAAGACGCGTTTTAAACGAGGGTTATAGATGAATATATTGTCACCATCATTTAAAAAGGCTTGACCTGCGTCACGGGCGGGGGCAATGACTCTGGTGAGTCCTTTGGTTTCGCCCTGGCTATAAATGCGCATGGTATAGCTTGACTCTTTGTCAGGACGGGTTACGGTCATTTCTAAAGTAGCAATCTGGGATTCGCCGCGCATATTGCCCAGGATGCGGTCCATGATGCTACTGGCATCTTCTTGCGCCCAGACAAAGCTCCAAAGAAGGACTAGGCTGGTCATTAAGTACTTATAGTTCATAGGTTCTCCTGAATTAATGGGCTCTCATAGCTTCTGAAGGGTTAAGGTTGCGGACGCGTTTACCCGGAACGGTAATGGCCAGTACCGCTGCAATCACGACTGTAGTAGCAGCCCAGGCAAGATAACTAAGCCCGGCGGCAAAGATGAACTTGTCACTTAAAGCCATGCCGGTTAAAAAGCGTCCGTAGACATTGTGAATTAGGGGGCCCATCAAATTGGTGGCGGATAAGATGGCATTAAGCCCAAACCCAACAATAGCACCAGCTACAAAGCCGAGTAGGGTGGTGTACGTTGCCTCGAGCGTCACCATGCGCGCAAGTTGCCCTTGATTTAAACCTAAAGAGGTAATCACACCAAACTCTCGAGTGCGTTCTATAACGCTTACAATCACTGTACTCATAACCGTAACGGCAGCAAAAAGCGCAACAATCAAGACAATCGGAATCATCGAACCACGTTTGGTTTCAATTCCTGCCATAATGCCGCCGAGCAGTTCAGAAATTGGGTAGGCGCTATCGCCTTGAGGTAAAACCGAAGCTTTATTTAGGGATTTGGCAATAGCTTTTTCTTGACCTTGCTTGACATCGAGAGCCAGACCTGTAGCCGTTGTCACACCTGTCAAATGTCTAGCCTCTTCTAGATTAATGAGTGCTATTCCCTTGTCTACAGGTTCGATATTGCTGTTAATTAGACCTACAACCTGCAAGCCTGCACTTTGGGCACCTGCTATAGATTGCACGTCTATGGCTATGCGCTCACCAAGGCGAACATCAAGCTCTTTAGCTAGCTCAATACCCAGAACAATTTCGCCGCTGTTTTCGATCATGCGACCTTCGCTAATATGATTGGGCAGTTCGCTGACCTGAGTTTCAAGTTTAGGGTCAATGCCACGTATCTGTGCGCCCATGGTGCGGTAAGGCGAGCGCATAAGGGCAGGAAGCTCGAGCCTTGGTGCTATCCCTTTTACACCCTCAAAACCAGCCAGCGCAGTTTCAAAATCAAGACTTGCTAAGCTGTTGGTAGGGTCGGGGTCACTACGGTAAGCCTCGCTTTGTATCATGATGGGCGCACTCAGATAGCGTGCCTGACCACTTAGTAAAACGTTGACAAAGCCATCATAAAAGCCCCAGAAAAAAATAATGGCAATGGTTGCATAAGCCACTACTGCCAAAAGCAGTTGCGTACGGCGTTTATGTCGCCAGAGGTTGCGCCAAGCTAATTTAGAAATAGAGGTATTCATGCTTTCCTTTCCTCCTCCCAGCGGGCAAAAAGCGGAGGCATTTCTTTTTCAAAAAAGCGAATCATATCGCGCATTTCTGTTAGCCCCCTGGTTACGTTAGGGTCATCACTATCTATAACCTCGAGCCCTTTATCAGCTAATTGTCTTAAATAGCTCATCATCATGATCTCTTTTTTCATCGCCTCATACCAGGCATTGGGCTTGTTGCGAAAATAGTCTTTGCGGTCGCCAGGTTTGCGCGTACGGTCAATCAGCCCCATCGTTTCTAGCATAGTGGTTGCACCACTGATACCACCCCGACTGGCTTGCAAGGTAAGGGCTAAATCTTCGGCGGTTTGCTCAGCAGGGTTAGCAATTAAAAGTGCGCCAAATACACGTCCTGCCATACGAGGTAAGCCAAACCCCTCAAGGGCCATCCCCATTTCTTCGATGTAGGCTTGTTTATTTTTTGAAATTTCAGAAATAAGTGAAACCTCCTTAAAAGGAGAGTATAGAATATTCATAAGTTTCAGTCAATACTGAAACTTATGAATATTCGTTAATTAAAACTGAGATTGGGCTCGAGCCTACAAGGTCAAATAGCCTCCATCAATGGGTAAGACAACACCCGTAATAAAGCTTGCAGCTTCAGAAGCTAAAAAGGTGACTGCACCTGCCAGATCATCGGGTTTACCCCAACGGTTCATAGGGGTTCGGTCAGTAATAACTTTGCTGCGACTTTCATCTTGCCTTAGCGCACTGGTAAGTTCGGTTTCTATCCAACCAGGGGCAATAGCATTTACTCGTATTCCATCCTTTGCCCAGGCAGCAGCAAGTGCTTTGGTGAGCTGGGCTATGCCACCTTTGCTGGCAGTATAAGCGGGTACTAAAGGGCCACTTACAAAACTAAGCATGGAAGCAAGGTTGATGATGCTCGAGCCTTCTCCAAGCAAGGGTTTCGCTGCCAAGCAAACACGCATGGTGCCATTTAAATTGACATCTATGACTTTTAAAAAGCCCTCGAGCGTAAACTCTTTCCCTTCTCGCAAAATGATGCCAGCCGTATTCACAACAACATCTAAAGCTTCAAATTGAGACATAAGCCTAAGCACATCATCGTTATTTGAAACATCCAGCGTTTCATACCTTATATTTTCATGTGGTGGTAGGGTAGCAATCTCTTGTCCTGTGAGACCCGTGGCTACTACCTTATAGCCTTGTTTGGCAAAAGCATTGGCGATGCCATTGCCAATGCCTCCGCTGCCTCCTGTTACTAAAACATGTTTTGACATTATTTCATTCCTTAAAAGGGATTGATGACACGAACGCCTGTGCCTATAAAGTCTTTGTCATTGCGTGTGACAAGGTTTAGGTTATGGCTTAAAGCGGTTGCGGCAATGAGTATATCAGCTTGGGTTCGGGTTTCTCCCTGAGCCTGTAGATTCCCGCGTAACTTACCTGCTACCTCGGCAATGTCTTGGCTTATAGGCAGTATTTGACAATAACTCTGGATAAATTGTGCTAGCCAGGAGGTTATTTTAGCGTTAGGTTTCCAAGTTAAACCATAATATAGTTCTTCTAGACTAATAACACTAAGATAAAACCCTATTTCTTGGCTTGCCCATCTTAGTACCTTTGAACTGGGCTGGGGTCGGGTAAATTCGCTTATAACATTGGTGTCAATGAGGGCGTTCATGAAAAAGGATTGGGGCGGTTGCTTCGCTTGGGTAGCTCGAGCTGATAGTCTTCTTCTTGGCAAAGCTGAGCCAAGTGGCTAAGAGACTTAGTAATCGAATCTTTTTGACTTTCTTGCCATAACTGGAAAGCTTCATAGGTTTCAGCATCGACGATCGTCGCTACCCACTGGTCACGTTTATAGATATTTTGAGGTTGGTTTTCTGTTTCTTTAAGCAATTGGCTAAAATGTTGCCTTGCTTCAGCAATGGTCCAATTCATTACAAACTCCCTTATGTACATAATAACATAAAAATATGTACATAAACTATTTCGCTTAGTCAAATATATCAATAGAGCAAAGTATTTTTGGGAAACGAGATTCAAATTGCTGATGGGTTCTTTTAAACGTCATATCTTAAAATTAGAGGGGAATCGACCAGATGATACCTGCAACTCAAGGTTGTTTAACCAGATGATACCTGCTTTAGATTTTGAATTGCGTTAGAATCTAGCAAAACAAGGAGGCTAAAAGTGGCTGTACCCGAGACACTGCTCGAGCTTGGTGAATTTTTTGGTGAAGGCTATAAACCTGTTTTAGATTTTAGTGGCTGGCGTGTAGCAATGTTGCGTTACTGTGACGCCTTTGATGTTAGCCATTTGCACCAGGTAGAGCGTCACCGTGAAACCAATGAAGTCTTTATGCTGACGGCTGGCAAAGCTGATCTTATTCTTTTTACGGGCGAAGATAGTTTAGCCGAAGGTTTTGTGGTGCCTATGAAGCTCAACGTGGCTTACAATATTGCCGCTTATGGCTGGCATCACATCATTACTTCAAAAGATGCGCATGTGGTGATTTTTGAACGTACTAATACCAGTCGGGAAAACTCAGATTATATTAAGTTGAACCCTGAGCAGCTAAGCACGCTTAAAGTTCAATTGCGTTTTAAGGAAGCCTGATGACCAAACTTTGGGCTGATGATACTGAGCTGTTTAAGCTGATGCGCCAGGACTTATTTACTGCCGTTATTGGTGATGTGCTTGACAAAATGGGGTTTTTGCAGCAGTTTTTGCCGCCTTATCTAAAACCTTTAAGAGATGATATGACAGTGGTAGGCCGCGCTATGCCTGTTTTAGAAGCAGATGTTTTAGGCGAGGCTATAGGAGGCAAAAACCCTCTCCTAAATAAATCCTTTGGCCTCATGCTCGAGGCGCTTGATGACCTGAAGCAAAACGAGGTTTATATTTGTAGTGGTTCATCGCCTGACTACGCGCTTTGGGGGGGGCTTATGTCAACCAGGGCCAAACATCTGGGTGCTGCTGGCGCGGTTTTGGATGGCTATTCCAGAGATACCCCAGAAATCCTCGAGCTAAACTTTCCTGTTTTTTCAATGGGTCGCTATGCTCAAGATCAGGGGCCACGCGGTAAAGTTTTGGATTTCCGAGTGCCTATTTTGTTTGGGCAAGTCAAAGTAAACGTAGGTGACATTATTTTTGCCGATATTGACGGGGTACTGGTTATTCCTAGGGTTGCCGAAGAAGAGGCCATTCGAAAAGCTATAGAAAAAGTTAACGGTGAAAATAAAGTGCGTGATGCCATAAGAGCAGGTATGAGCACGGTTGAAGCCTTTGCAAAATTTGGAGTTATGTAATGTCTGAACTGTTTTTTGTAGGAACCTATACCGAAGGTGCAGGTAAGGGGAAAGGAATTTACACCTGTGCGCTCGAGCCTCAAAGTGGAGCCCTGAACATCCTTGACTGCTTTACCAAAATTGCAAATCCTTCTTATCTAACCATAGATAAAGCCAAACGTCGCCTTTACGCGGTTCATGAAGCTGGACCCGAAGGTGCAGCGGTTTCGGCGCTTAGCTACGATGAAAGCTATAAACTTAGCCTTATTAATACCCAAAAGGTACCAGG
>JAHEBB010000484.1 GCA_024642575.1 Trueperaceae bacterium
ACCTTTATGGTAAAGCACCCGAAGCCTACATTTTGAGCTTACCTGTTGAAAATTTTGCCTTTGGCAATGAGCTTTCAAACAAAGCCCAAGAAGGGTTAAATGAGGGGCTCGAGCTCCTCAAGAACCTTTTGTGTAGCAAAGGCTATGCTATAGAGGATTAAATCGTTCTCGGCATTCGGTTTTTAGAATTAGACTTAGTGAAGAATCAGGTCTTTGCTAAGATTGGGTTCTTTGAGTTCGTCTAACCAATCGCTTAAATCGCGCCCTGTTAGCCCTGAGAGTTTTAAAATATCTTTTTGATAGTGCCTTAAAAGGGTTTGTTTCATCTCAGGGTTCATTTCAGGTCTGTTTTCAACCACATCATTCATTTGCCGCAAGGGTTTAAGTAGATTGAAGCGTTTTTGAATGTTTAACTGGCGTTTTAAGACTTGCAAGGGCCAGACCAAAAACTTTGGGGGTCTTTCGGTAAAGTTAGCTAACCACGGATATTTTTGACGCTTATTACTATTAACTCGAGGAAAGTTGCTGCGGTTTAAATCTTCGATGTCTAAAAACTGCATGACTTTTTTATAGGTTTTACTAGGGTCATTTTTAAAATCATCATAAAAAATCCACATAACTTGTTTTTTGGGAAAAAGCCTTAAGAGTTTTTCTAGTTGGGCACCGAGCAGGGCAATGCGGTCATATTGCAGGACTTTTTGACCATCAAGCGCAGTTTTAATAATGTTTTTACCCTGCCGTCTGGTTTCAGAAAGTGCCCAGGCTTTGGCAAAATCAGTTTCATGTTCGTTGCGGGTGTAAAGGTGCTGGGAATGCATGGAGTAAACAAGCTCGAGCGGGTTTCTTAACATAACGATGAGTTTGGCGTGAGGGGCAAATCGCTTGATGTTGGCAAGTGCCGAATCAGAATAAAGATACCAAACTGAAGCTTCTCCAATTACCTTATGTTCCTTTTTGGCTTTGCTAAACAGGCGCAAATAGTCCTTTTCACTCACAGCCTTATGGTGCCCTGTTAAATCGTCAGCCAAAAAGTGAGGTTCTTTGGGGTCAGACATAAAGACCTGATTATGCTCAGAAAGATACTGGGCGAGGGCAGTCGTGCCGCACTTGGGTGCGCCCACGATAAAAAAATTAGGCTTCACCAGAACCGCCTTATCACCGTTGGATTGATTTTGAGTTTTCTAAGAACATAAAAAAGCGCTGCTATATTCCAGATAATGAAGCTGGCGGAGGTGGCAACGGCTGCCCCATTCATGCCAAAGCGTGGAATAAGCAGGAAATTCAAGCTGACATTTAAGACAAGAACAACCAAAACAAACAAGGCTGCTTGATTGTGATGACCCGTTAAACTCATTAAAAAGCCTACAGAACCCGAGAGAGCGCTTACAGCTTGCCCAATCATCAAGATAATAAGCGGCACAAAAGCAACGCCAAATTCGTTGCCAAAAAAGCCCAAAAGCCAGTGCCCACCCAGGCTTAGCCCCAGCGTCAGCACCGTAGTAATGATAAAGATAGCTTGGGCGGAAAGCCTGATAACCCGCTGTAATTCGGCATGTTTACCACTATGATAAAGTCCGCTAATCATAGGCGCAGCAATCATATTGACAGCGGTTAAACCAAAGCGTGCCAGATCAGAGATTCTAGAGGCGGCTCCAAAAAAGGCAACCTGAGTGTTATCGAGCATCATGCCTAGCATAATGCTGTCAATACGTTTCATTAAAAAAAGTAAGGCAGCTACGGCAAATAACGGGATAGAAACGGTCAGCCAGAGCCTTGAGTTGGTCGTGGCAACTGCTTCAGAGAGTTGTTTGGGGGCGGCTTGTTTAAACCAAAGCTCGACCAGTATATAAGAAACTACTGTGGTCACAAGGCTTAAGAAAAAGACCTGAGGTGCGGATAATTCTTGTTTGTAAATCACCAGCCCCAGGGCAATAAGTAAACCAAAAAGGCTAGGTTTAATAACACTTTCAGGCAAAGCTGCCTGACCAATGCGTTTAAAGGCGCGTAGCGTTACGCTGCGGGTTTGCATTAAAACCAAAAGGGGTAGGCTAATCATAGCTAGCCAAAAGGATTGGCTAAACTCGAGCGACAATTTATCTTGTCTAAAGTAAACAATAAGCGAGGCAATGCCAGCCATCAGGATGCAACTTAGGGTAATCATTTGATTGCTGCGTCCTAAAAGCCCTTTAAGCATCGGCCAGTCTTTGTTGTTTAGATAAGTAGGTACAAAGCGTAGCAGGGAGGTTTTAAAGCCGAGTTCTCCAAAAACGCTAAAGATCTGTAAAAAGGATAGGACAAAAAAATAAATCCCGAGACTTTCGGTACCCATGCTTCTGGCAAGTAAAACGGAGAGTCCAAAACTTAGGGCGAGTCCTAAGGGTTGAACCAACATCATAAAGCTGGTAGCGCGTATCAGGATACCTTCGCTCGAGCGTGATTTTAATCTGGAAAGGGCTTGTTGAAAACGTAAGGTCATAGAGCTCCTACCTTTAGCTTATAGGGTATAAGCCTTTCTTGTCAGTGAGCAGAAACTAAGAGCATCTTAGCTAAACAGATTGTGGGTTTTTCAAGCTAAGGCAAAATGGATTAAAAATCGTTTCTCTTAGAACTAAAGAAACAACTCAGAAGCTAAGGATTGACTCGAGCTTTTAGCCAGCTAATAACCTCTTTAAAAACTTCTTCTCGGCTTAACTCGTTAAAAATTTCATGGTAAAAGTCGTTATAGATTTTTAGGGTTTTGTCGCTCGAGCCTGCTTTTTCATAAAGCTCTTGACTCCCTGTTTTATCAGCAATTTGGTCACTGCCCCCATGCATAACCAAAAGGGGTAAGTTGAGACCTGCTGCCCTTTCTAAGATATAAGGCCCAGCTGATAATAGTTCAGCGCCCATACGCGCCTTGGTACCCCCATGATAAATAAGCGGGTCTTTTTGATACGCCTCAACAATAGCGGTATCTCTAGAAATAAGAGTGGCGTCTAACTGAGTGGTGGGTAATGAGGGTAAAAGTTTGCTTACAAGTCCTGAAAGGCTTAAAAGCAAGGGAGAAACCTTAGTGGCATTACGCAAAAAAGCGCCACTTAAAATGAGCCCATCAACCTTATGCGGGTGCTCTAATACGAGCTGTGTTGCAATAACTGCGCCCATGCTATGTCCTAGTAGATAAACGGGAGAAGCAAGGTTTTGCTCCTTAAGGTGATCAATATAAGCTTTTAAATCCTGAATGAATTCACGAAATACCCTGACATTGGCACGCTCACCTTCGCTTTTGCCATGCCCTCTATGGTCAAGTGCATAGACACTAAAGCCTGCTGCAACCAGGAACTCAGCCAAGGGGCGGTAGCGCTCCGAGTACTCAGCATATCCGTGAGAAATAACGATACTAGCCTTTGGAGGTGACTCAGTTAACCAGCTTTGGCTATATAACGAAAAACCGTCGGCTGTTTTGACCGAACTGTTACGCTGCTGCATATTTCCTCCAAAAGATCAAAGCAGGCTTTGAACAAGCTTGTAAGGCGAAATGTCTTGTAAAGGGATTCTACCTTATTGCTTTAGGATTTGCAGAGAGGGAGAGCAAAGTTGAGCACATGCTAGACTCGAGCCTATGCAGCTAGACGTTTCAAAGCTCCGCCAGGATTTTCCCATCTTATCGCGTTCTGTGAATGGTAAACCTCTCATTTACTTTGATAATGCTGCCTCTTCGCAAAAACCTAAACAAGTGGTTGAAACGATGATGCATTACTACTATCATTCCCATGCCAATGTTCACCGCGGGGCACACACGCTTTCAGTCGAGGCAACGGAGCTCTATGAAGAGGCTAGAAAAAAGTTGGCAAGATTTATCAATGCCCCTGAACCTGAAAGTGTTATTTTTACCCGAAATACCACCGAGGCCATGAACCTGATTGCCTATAGCTGGGGTATGGAAAACCTGAAATCTGGCGATGAAATTTTGATTGACTACGCCGAGCACCATGCCAATATTGTGCCCTGGCATTTTGTAGCAGCCAGAACAGGAGCAGT
>JAHEBB010000485.1 GCA_024642575.1 Trueperaceae bacterium
ATGTGGCTCACTAAGCAGGTGGGTGAGTGGCTTAGCTCGCCTTTTTGCTCTGCTCGAGGTTGGCAAGCAGATTATTTAGCTTCGCTAAGTTGGTTTCATGCTTGACCTCCTGAATTGGCAATACAAAAAGATACCCCAAGCCAAACGACTTGGGGCAACGCCTTCGATGTTGCAGCGCAACACTATGCTTGTTGCGCAAATTTGTTTAAACGAGAGATGAGTCTAATAGCAGTTAGCACACCATCCTGCGAAAGCAGTTTGTGAAGCAAAAAAGAGTAATCCAAGGATGACCAGGTATTTAACTTGAGCAAAACGTTTAAGCATAAGAACCCTTTCACAAAACGGCTCATGATGAGTTTAAGCCTGGCTTGTCATGAGCACTTAAGCTTTGAGTGTAGCTAAAGGGTTCTTACAAAATGTTTACGACTGACTGTAAATAAGCTTCTTTAAAGGCGTTTTGAGCTACTTCTTTAAAGAGGGTATCTTGATAACAAAAGCTTAGTCCACGGTAGATTGCGCCAGCATTGGTCATTTCAAAACGTTCCCGGTTGGCAGTTTTCAAGGCTTTTGTAAACCTGGTCTTGTTAGCGGTATAACCTGTCTTAGAGCTTATTGCACTTTCAAAGGCAGTGTCACTAGCATTTAATCCATCATTCAGTAACGCTTCTCTGACCTGTGGTGGCAAGCTAGCAACTTTTTCAGATCCTCTATAAATACCGCCATCTTCATCACTATTTATCACTATAGAAACAAAAGTTCTTGAAGGCACAAATCTTTCTGATAGATGCGATGCCAAGGCTAAACCAAGGGGAAACGTTCTGGCTGTGAGGGGAAATAGAAGATCAAGGTTTACGATCTCTTGGCTTGCCTCTTCAAGGAGGGTTACTGTATTTCTGAGATTAATCATGGAAAAAGAAGGTCCAAGTTTTGCATATAACTGAAGACTTAAAAGAGCGTAGTAAAGTTTGGATTCTGAATGTTCAGGTAGGTCCTTACCCAAATGATTTAGACAAGCTACAAAACGTGCTTGACCTTGCTCTGCATCACGATATAGTTTTAGGGCTATTACCAGATTTAAATCATCCTGTTTAATATGGTTTTCATGCAAAAGCATTTGCGCTGCGAGGATATTTGTCTGGTGCAAAATACTATCAAACCGTTGGCGGTGTTGCTTCTGCAATGTGGTTTTCAAGCCTTTTAAATTTAAAGGTTCAAGTGTTATACTTTCACCCAAGGCTGAATTTACCTCTTCGAGTAGCATATTGATAATACGCAGCCTTCTGGCCAAATCTAATTCTTTTGCCAGCGCTTCTTCCCAAATCAAGTTTTTTTGAGCAAGTTTTGGTTCATTCTTGTGGGTATAAAGATAACCGGCAATAGCCTCATAAATTTTAATTCGACCTTCTGTATGTAAAGGAGACGAACCAGCCACCACATCATAGTTGAGTAGATTTTCAAACGTCTTAATATCGCCTGAAGCTAACAGGTTGCTCATATAGGTTCCCAGTACGAGAGGTGAAGGGGTTTCTTGTAAAAAGGGTATCAGAGCAGTATTGGCTTCGGAAAAATAGTTTTGTGAAGAAAGGTATTGCGCATACCTAACCTGCTCAAGCTCCCCTGGAAAGTCTTTAAGAAGTGCAAGCCGTTGCCATGTAACTTCATCATTGGCAAGCTCCTCAAACGCTTTAGGGTCTCGAATAATGGGTAAGAGGTCATTACCTTGCCAGAAGTGATAGATGTGGTCAAACCTGGTTGTACCTAGAAAAACTCTAAAGGCTTCTAGGCTTAGGTCATGAATGGGTTTTGCCTTTAATAAATCACTAGCCTTAGCCAGGTTGTCATTTCTCAAATAGCTATCTGCTTGTAGGGCAAGTTTAATGATTTGCAGTTCTATGCTTAAGGATTTGGTTTCAATGTGTTCGAGCAGGTTTAGAATACTATCTGGTTCTTTAGGGCTGTTTAGCAGGCATTCAGCAAGTATCGTTCCAGGAGAAAGAGCTTTTGAGCTTTGCCTATAGGCATTTAAAATTTCATGAGCTAAAGGCATTTCATTTGTGGCTAGAAGCAGTTTGAGGTAATTGAAAACAAGGGTATCTGGGTAAAGGCTGTTGGTTTCAGAGAGGGTCTGATACAGATCAAAGTTTTGTTTATGGTAGGACAGAGCCTTTTGAACATCATCCTTGGCAAGCCAATAATCTCCCAGCGTTGCCCTAAACTCAAACTCCAAATAGCTTTGCAACTTTTGATGGTTACTGCTTAAAACATCAACTAAAGATTTGTCATTTGAAAACTCATTGATTACCATTTGGTTTTGCAGCAGATTATTACAGCTTGAAAGGTAGAGCTGCCAGTCATACTGAGCTTCTTTTAAAAAGATGGCGTGAGCCCGAGTTATACAGTCATGGGTCTTCTTAAATTTACCTTGTTGGGCGTAGCAGTAGCCTAGTAAGTCTAGACTTTGCAAAAAATCAAAGCTGTGACCTTCAATTTGAGCGCTCGAGCACAGGTTTTCTAATTCTTGTATGGCTTCATCTGGATCATCTTTTACCCTGCCTAGGGCATAGTGATGTCTGACAAAGAAATTTGGGTCGTGTTCTTTGGCACGTTTTAACTCAGCTTGCCTTGTGGATGCTTCTAAGAAGTAGGTAGCGTAGAGGGCTCGTAGGTTGGGGCCTTCCTGGTGACTGAGGAGGTCAACGACTTGGCTAAGATAGTCCTTTTCTTTACGAAGCCTAAACGCCGTTCTAAACAGCCAGAAAAGGGTTTCGGGTTTGTTTTGATACTCTGGTTTTAGGTAAGCTAACTGATCATGAAGTCTTTGATACTCACCCCTAATAAGGTAGGTATTACCTGCTTTAGGCAATAGACATTCTACTTCTTCAGGTTTAGTTTGAATAGCAAGTTCTAATGCTTCTGGCCAGCGCCCAAGGGCCTTTAGGTTAGATAACGTTATGCTCATAGCTGCCCCACGATTAAGTACTTATTTTAAGTCGTAATCGTATCTATAATCCCTTCATTTCGTCAAGGTTAAATGTGCTTTATAAGTCTTTTTGGTTCTAAAGCTTTTTTAGTTAATAAGGACTTAGAATACTTACGCCTCTATCTTGAAAATGGTTTAGGTTTCTGGTCACGACAGTTAGCTGATGCTCAAGAGCTGTCGCAATAATAAATGAATCAAAAGGGTCGTCATTTAAGCCTTGAGTGACTTGAGCAGCGTG
Organism: Trueperaceae bacterium; assembly: GCA_024642575.1. Classification (GTDB taxonomy): domain Bacteria; phylum Deinococcota; class Deinococci; order Deinococcales; family Trueperaceae; genus JAHEBB01. Next base: position 3,219 of record JAHEBB010000485.1, read on the forward strand.
GTGAGCGCCATAACGGAGGGCAGTGGCAGCATCAACTGAAAGTATGCGGTTTGAAAAGCGTTGAGCTATTAGGCTTAGGTCGCCATAGAGATCTTCTTTTCGTTTACCCTCTGGCAAACGTGAAACACCATAAGAGAGTTCTGCCAGGCTAATACTACTGATAAATAGATGTGTTGCAAGTTGAGAAGCAAGCCAGGTTTGCAGTTGGGGATACTGGGATAGTTTTAGGCTATCGGATAACACATTGGTATCAAGTAGATACACTAGTCAAGCCCTAATTCGCGTTGTTTAAATGAGGGATGGGATTCTAAGTCAAGCTCTGACCAGTCGATACCAGCAAATAGGTCTAAGCCTGATTGTTTGGGCATAAGCTGGTTATAAAGTTCAAAGCTCATAACAACAGAATCTGGTTTACCATGATGGGTAATGGTAATGGGGGCATCTTTAGCATCTTGCAGAAGTTCTGAGAATTTGTTTTTAGCTTCTTTTATACCCATTTGTTTCATGTAGCTATTTTAGCATAAATGTGGCTACATATTTAAAATCAATGTTATCAAAAATAGAACGAACAATCTTGAAACAAAAGTCTTGTAAACTAAGCTCGAGTACCTCGGTACTCATCTCCTCTCTGACGCCCCAGGTTCCCCCGCCTGGGGTTTTGTATGGTGGTTTAGTGCAAGATAGCTAAAGCATCCTCATCGCTGACAAAGTAAGAAGGGGTATCCGTTTGAACTTCATGTCTTGATTGTTCCGCTAAGGTAACTAAGTCATCCGCTTCTTGACCGCTAAGGGTGGT
>JAHEBB010000095.1 GCA_024642575.1 Trueperaceae bacterium
TTAAAGGTACTTTGGTCGCCCAGTGGCTGGAATCCCAGCCTTTTTTGGGTTCTTTTACTGCTTTTTTCGGGCGACTTGAAAATATGCCCATTATTAGCCTCCAGGCGGCAAGACTTCTGCTAAGCATCATTAACTTAGCTAAGAAAACGTTTTAGATAGCGCAACAGTTTTGCATATCATGCAACATCTATCAAAAAGATTGTGGCATTCGCTGACTTGTGTGTCAATCTAAAGCTAGCACTTAAGCGAATTAGGGTTGTGTATAACGAGCTAAGTAGAGAAAAGGATTGAGCTTTTTAGCCTTGCCTCGTTAGACTATGGGCGTGGATTTTCAAATTCGTCCTATTCAGGAAAATGAAATTGAACTCTTCTCTGGGGTTTTGCTAGAGGTGGCTATTTGGCTCGAGGCTAAAGGTGAGCCGCTTTGGCCCCTAGAAAGTATTCAACCTGACGCTTTGTTAAAAAAGAATCGGCTAGATGAGTTTTATCTGGGATTTGTTTCGGAAAAGCTTGCTTCTTGCATGATTCTTCAAGATCATGACCTTGCCTTCTGGCCCAATGATAGAGCAGGTGAAGCACTCTATTTGCACAAATTAGCCGTTTGCCGCGCGTTTGCAGGCCTGGGCTTAAGTCAGTTAATGCTTGATTGGGCAAAAGCTCGAGCGGTAAAGCTGGGGAAAAGGTTTTTGAAACTAGACACTGTGTCCTCGATGCCAAAACTAAATATGCTTTATAAAGAATATGGTTTTAGGTATTGTGGCGAAAAGCAAGTCGGAATTTATTTGGTGAGTTTGTATCAATTAGATTTGCAGGAAATTTGGTAACCAAATGTTTGAAACTAAGGGCTGGACTTTTTATGCTGCGTTTTGAAACGGAGTCTTTGGTTGGCATTATTAACCTTATTCTTGAAGCGTTAAAAAAGGATGGGAAAGTGAGCTTTGCTGTTCCTGATCCTGACTTGGGTCAGGGGCTTTATGCAGGTGAAAAACTTGCCTCAGGCTTAATCCATCGACCCTGGCGCGTCTGGTTTGATCTTGCAGAAAAGCTCGAGTGTCGTTTTCTAACGCCAGAACGCCTAAACGATTACCTGGTTGTTATTCACTTGCACAAGTTAAAGCAGGAAAATTGGGTAAAAACCGAAGATGAAACAGAAAAATATGGTCAAACCTCAGAGTTTTCGCGCATCCAAAAATTAGAAGAAAGCGTATTACTTTTAGACTACCTTGAGGCTTTGGAGCGCATACCTTTAAAAGCTGGCGCAAGAATTCTAAGCCTCGGGGTAAATAGGGCAGAGGAGTTTCGTTTATTTGATTATCTGGGGCTAAAAGGGCTCGAGCTGGTTGGCTTAGATCACTCAAAATCAGCGCTTGATGAAGCAAAGAAAGCTTTTCCAAGCAAAAATTATCAGTTTATTCAAGCGAATATAAATCATTTGGCTAGGTTAGATTTGGGTAAATTTGACCTGATTATGGCATTGGGAACTGTTCAAAGCCCAGGCATAGACGATCGCGCCTTACTACGGTACATGGTGCAATCACTGCTAATTAAGCCAGCCTCTCTTTTGCTCAGTTTCCCCAACTCCAAATATCAAGATGGCGAATTGCTGTATGGGGCACGTATGAAAAACTTTTCGCAAGCAGACTTATCTCTCCTGGTCAAGGACGCTGCTTTTTATAAAAAATACTTGCAACAACATGGATTTAAAGTTTATATAACGGGTAAGTATTATTTGCTTATAACCGCAACACCCGCATGAACTATGACGCTTGCACCTTCATTTTTGCTTTAGCTTGCTAAACTCAAGCTTAGAACTGTTATCGGCAAAATCTTTCCGTTGCAGTAGCTTAGGAGTACCATCATGAAATACGTCTTCCTTCTTCTTTTATCCGTAGCTGCGGTCATTTCCTTTGGATTAGCCATTGTTCTCAATAACCTAATTCTGTTTGCAACCAGCATTGCTTTTGCCTTAGCGGCTTATTTATCTGATAAACGTTACCGTGAATATTTTGATATGACTGAGTTGAAAAATCGCTAGTTAAGCTGCGTCTTGTTGCTTGGCGCGCTCTTCAAGGAGCTCGAGCTCAATGGGGCCATAAGGCTCTTCTTGCACAGCATTGATTTTACGCTCTTTATAAAGTTCCATAAGCCCTGAAAAACTAATGGCGGCAACTTCCCAGGTTTGATGGGCTATCATTTCTTTAAATAAACCCTTGCGTAAACGTTTGAGAGTGCTGAGCAGATGTTTCATGGCGCTCGCCATAGTCAGGCGTTCAATGGCCAGTTCAAAATAGCTGCTTACGTTGTAACGTGAGGCTAACTCGGTAAGCGTTCCCAGTTTAATCTTCAAGGCTCTATCGGGCCTCGGATAGTCAGGCCGAGGGGTTTTGGCAGGTAAAATAAGCCGCCGCTCCTCGCGTTTTTGCTTTAAAAAATGAATGGCATCTTCGAGATCTTCAAGCAAGGTAACGGCCTCGAGCATTTCCTCTAAAACGGCTTCTTCTTCGTCTTCTTTTGGCGGCCTTGGCAAAAGGAAGCGAGTTTTTAGCTCAATGACCCGCGCAAGTAGTGGCAGGGCTTCTGAGGCAAGATTTAAATCGGTATCAGCCCAAAGATTAAAATATGCAAGATAATGTTTTACCAGCTCGAGCACATCAACTTCTTTTGGGCTAAGTTTGCTGGTTCTTAAAGCGTGAGCTAGTTCGCTTAAAGACCCCTGAAAAGCAGGTAAATTTACATTAAAGCTGTCTGCTTCGCCCACGGCTTTGAGTCTAACATGAATACCCTTTTTTAAGGGCTCAAGACTTACGGGGCATTTACCGATGCTTTTTCACGCTTTATTGCTAGCCAAAGGTGTATAAATTGACTTAGGCCATAGGGATAGTTGCATCTTGCTTGGTTTTGAAGTGGTTGTGGCCTTAGGGAAGATAAGGAAGGGTGCAAAATGCAAGTAAGTGCCTCTGAATTTTACAAACGACCTGGCTACTATTTTGACCTTGTTGCCCAGGGTGCCACGATTGAAATAACCAGGCGAGGGCAAGTAATAACCAGGCTCGAGCCCCCCAAAAATCAAGCTTTGGGCGCTCTTGAGATTCCCCCGCTCATTAGCAGTAAAAAAACGATCCAGGAAGGCTTTGTCTTTGGAGCTTTTACTTACGGCGGTGTCTGGCAAGGAATGCAGGCGTTTGAAACGCTTGAAGCAAAGCTTAGAGTAAAACTAAGTATTGTCCACTGGTTCATGAATTTTGAACAAAGCTGGGATTTTCATCTTGTGGCACAGGCGAGTGCCAAAGGACGGCAACCTTTCATAACTTGGGAAGCGCAGCATATTTCACTTGAGGAAATTAGCATGGGGCATTATGACCTGTATTTAAAATCTTGGGCGAAAGGTGCTAGAGCCTTTGCTAAACCCGTCTATTTAAGACCCTTTCCAGAAATGAATGGCGACTGGACGACTTGGAATGGTAAGCCTGAAGCCTTAAAAAGGGCCTGGCGACATATGGTTGAGCTATTTAGAGTCCAGGGTGCTAGCAATGTTAAATGGGTTTGGTGCCCGAATATAACAGATGAACCAAGAACTCAAGAGAATGCCTTTGAGCACTATTTTCCTGGAGACGCTTTTGTAGATGTGCTGGCACTTGATGGTTACAATTGGGGAACGACCCGCTCCTGGTCAAACTGGCAAGAGTTTGACCAGCTATTTACCGAACCTTATAAACGTATTGCAAAGCTTTCAACAAAGCCCATCTGGATTGCCGAGACCGCCTGCGCAGAACAAGCTGGCTTTGATAAATCAGGTTGGATAAGAGCTATGTTTAGCTGCCACGCTTTTCCAAGGCTCGAGGCAGTCATCTGGTTTAATCAGAAAAAAGAAGCAGATTGGCGTATGGATAGCTCGAGCCAAGCACTTAGTGCATTTCAAGATAGTTTGTCAGATTTGTTATTAGCTGGTTTGGCTCAGCCAGTTGCTTAAATAAAGACTTACATCAATTTTGTCGGTCAAATAAGTAGTCAAGCTTGGCAATGACTTTTTTAACAGTTTCTCGAGCAACCACATCGTCTGGAGGTGTTGGTGTAAGGGTTACTTCGACCATACCTTCTTTATCAAGGCAATCAACCTGAATACTAATGGGTTTAGCGGTTCCTAGAGTAGCGGTTGCCGCTGAACCTGAAGCAGGCTTTGCGTTTAGCGTGAGCGAATGGTCGGTCAAATTATTTGCCAGCATCGGCGTGTGAGAATGGCTGGGTTGAATTTGGAATGCAGTTCCAGCAAGGGAACTCACAACCATCCAGGCGTCTGTTTGGTAAACAACAATTTGTGAGCCAGTGACGCTTTGACCAATTTGACGACCAACTTGTTGTGCACCCTCAGTCACGGGGGCACAGGCAGAACAACTTAAAAGGACTATAAAAAGCACATAAACTCTCTCTGGAATCGACATGGTTTAAGTTTAAAGTCTTGTTAAACTCGTAGGTATAAAATGGTTCGCAAAAGGTTTTCTAATCAGCTTTCTTTTTCATAACCCATAGAAGCTTAAACTAAGGCAAGATGAAGCAACCCTTAAAGCCTACTAGGATAAACAATGAAGCTATTTAGTTCAGAACAAATGCGGTCAGCTGATAGAGATGCGGTTGCAGCAGGTATTCCTTCGCAAATACTAATGGAACGTGCAGGGCAGCAAGTTGCAGAGTATGCCCTTAGCCACTGGCCAGCTGCCAAAACCATACTGGTGCTTTGTGGTAAGGGCAATAATGGGGGAGATGCCTATGTGGCTGCCAGGTACCTAAGATTGGCTGCTAAAAAGGTTGTTGTACTCGAGCTAGCCAGAACCCCCTCGGAGCTAAGTACCGAGGATGCCAGAACAGCTCGAGCTGCTTATCTTGCTGATGCGCAGTCCTGGGGGTTTGAACGGCTCGAGCCTTGTTTAAGGGGTGTCGATTTGATTATTGATGGACTTGTTGGCAGTGGTTTAGGTCGCCCCCTTACAGGGGACTTGGCGGCAGCAGTTAAAACGATTAATATCGCCCAAAAAGAGGTCTTGAGTATTGACATTCCAAGTGGTATTGCGGCAGATCAAACCATGCCCATTGGCCCTTTTATTCAGGCAAGTCGAACGCTTCAATTAGCTGGGCCAAAGCTGGCGAGTGTCTTCCAGAAAGCAAAAGCTGCATTTGGACAGTGGGATGTTGCTGACATAGGCATTCCAAAAGCGATATTGGCAGCGCAGTCAAACATCACTTTATTAGATGACGAGTTTGTACGGCAAAACCTGCCTTGCTGTGAAGAAACTGCACATAAATATTCTGTGGGTACGGTTCTGGTGGTGGCAGGCTCGAGCCGTTATCTAGGGGCAGCAGAAATGGCTTGTCGGGCAGCTTACCGTGGGGGAGCTGGCTTAGTAACTTTAGCCGCCGAAACAAGGTTGCCAAACAGTTGGCCAGAAATCATTTTTGAAACGCTTGATTGGTCAAAAGAAGCTTTGCAAACCATAGCATCTATTCCTAATCAGCGAGCGCAAGTGAGAGTTTTGGGGCCAGGGCTAGATGAAAGGGCAAAAGCATTTTTACCTGAGCTTATCGCGCAGTCAGACAAGCCAACCGTGCTTGATGCAGGGGCGCTCGAGCCATCAATTCCTTGGTTTAATGCGCTAAAAAGTCATGGAAACTGCGTGCTCACGCCCCATTCAGGTGAGGCTGCCAGAATCCTGAATCTTAGCTCGTCCGAAGTCAACCTTGACCCCCTAAATACTGCCAAGGAATTGGTCAAAATGACAGGAGCGGTTGTCGTGTTAAAAGGTGCTACCACTGTGATTGCCAGTCACGAACATATTTGGGTGAGCATGAAAGGACATCCTGGCATGGCAACTGGTGGCACAGGGGATATTCTTGCAGGGCTAATAGGCAGCTTTATATACAAAGGGGATATAGCCGCTCGAGCGGCAGCGGCAGTTTATGTTCATGGCTATGCAGGTGAATTGGCTGCGGAGCGCTACGGGAATGGACTTATCGCGACGGATTTGCTTGACTACCTCCCCCAAGTAGTGCGAAACCTTCTTGCACGAAAAGGTAATTAAGGATAGGCTACCTGTCGTGTTTGAGGTTCATGTACCGGCAACCAGTGCAAATTTAGGTCCTGGTTTTGATTGTCTAGGTTTGGCAATTGATTTGTATTTAAAAGTAAAAGCAGAGTTATCAGACAGTGACCATTTTTATTACAGTGGCACGGGCAAAGTGGCTGATACGCCAGATAACTTGATTCATCAAGGTTTTCGCACCGCCTTTTCTTCGCTTAAAAAAGTCGCTCCCAAGGTTAGTTTTTGGGTGGACAATCCCATTCCTTTAGCCAGAGGTTTAGGGTCTTCATCGGCAGCGCTGGTTGCAGGGATTGCCCTGGCAGACGCCTTTATGGGTCAGCCTTTGGGTCGCGAGGGCATTTTTCAGCTAAGCGCCCAATTAGAAGGTCATCCTGACAATGTTGCGCCCGCCATATTTGGAGGATTTACCGCGTCTGTCTATGATGGAAAGTGCTATTTGTGCGAGGCGCTCGAGCTTCCCTCTGATTGGCAGCTACTATTTGGCATACCTGCCTTTGAGCTGCTAACCAGTGAGGCAAGAAATGCCTTACCTAATCACTATGATCGTGCAGATGTTATTTTTAATACCAGTCGTGCAGCCCTTTGGAGTCTTGCTGTTATCAAGAATAAACCTGAGCTTTTACGTTTAGCTTCTCAAGACCGCGTTCACGAGCCTTACCGCGAACCTTTGGTTCCTAAGCTTGCTCAAACAAAGGCAAAACTGCTAGAGCAAGGCGCTTATGCCGCCTTTTTATCAGGTGCAGGACCAACTCTTGGGGTTATTTGTCCAGAAGACATGATTAGGATGTGTTCTGAGCTATTAAGTGATTTTGTAGCAGAAGGCTATGTACTTAGAGCAAAAGCAAGTGCGGGTTATACCCTTAATTTACCGGTGCAAGGTTGATAGTTTCACCCAAACGACTTAGTAGTTCAGGAGATACAAAAAAATCAACGCCGCTTGATTGAGGCATGCTGACGGTACTCACGCGTACCATGAGGGTTTCTTTGCTGTTTGAAAACAGCAAAAGCTGACCCACGGGAAAATGGTCAGAGGCAATGTTAAAGCCTGAAAGCTGCAAATCTGAGGCAAGACTGTACTGACTTGCCACAGGACTTACTTTTGTGGCAGAGGCTCTGGCTGCTGAGAGGGTACTTGGGGCACTGGTTGAAACCAGCTCGAGCTTGACCTGAGCTGTGCCACTACCAATCATATTCAAGTTTTCTGCCGCAGCTCTTGATAGGTCAATGATGCGCCCCGGCTTAAAAGGACCACGGTCATTGATGCGTACCACAACACTTTTACCATTATCGAGATTGTAAACCCTTACCAGCGTTCCAAAGGGTAGCGTTTTATGGGCAGCCGTCAGTTGGCTTGGGTCAAATATTTCACCATTGGCAGTTTTTCGCCCAGAAAATTTTGGCCCATACCAAGAAGCTCTGCCCTCAACGACAGGAGTCCCAATAGGGGTATTCGCTTGAATGATTGCGGATTCAAAAATACCGCTTGTTATTCGAGGTGAACAGCTACAAAGACCTGCCATAAGGCATAAAAAAAGCCAGCGCATGGAATAGTTTACAACTGGCAGATGAGTAATTGTGAAAAAACTTAGGCTTGTGACCAGGTACGCCTGGCAAGTTCCTGCTGACAAAGTACGAAGGCTTCATAATCTTCAATTTCGGCTGATCCATCTGCAATGGCAGATTCGCATTTGCTGATAATTGTACTTAGCTCTTCGGTAGAGAGGCGTTGAACCTGATCCCCAACGTCCATCGTATACATCATGAAAGCTCCTTTTGCTACCGTTACAACACTCAGGTTATCAAAGAGGGTCTTACAAAACTCTCACTCTTGGGGTGAACTAAATGGGTTTTGAAAACACCCTGAGCCCTTCATTTGTCCTTTAACTAAAAACCAGTTTGAGCCGAAAAAATTAAGCTCTAAACTAAGACTTGAACTATGCTTGGTTTGTACTTTTGCTAGGTAAGGGCTCGAGCGAGGACATGTTTCTATAGCTCATTTTACAGAGGGTATTTTCAGAATTCTATTGAACCAAATCTTGCTTGATTTATTTCAACTCTACTAAGTCGCGCGAATCATCTAAAGTGTGTTGATTCGTGGAAAGACTAAGAGACTTGGCAAAGACCTCGAAATTGCTTTGTATAGGGAATCCAAAGTCAAACGCTAATGTTAGAAGTAGGTTGAGGCTTATGCTTTCATACGTAATTTCGCCTATAGCTCCAGCAAAGGCTGGGGGAGGCTGGAATCCACACCTAACAAATAGGTTGCAATAACGGCAGTAAACATCTTCAATAAATTTTAGGAAGACTATACTTCGTTTTTTTAATTGCATGACTGACATTCTTTGATAGGTTTTTATGCTCTAGTAAACCTATCTTGGGTTAAGCCCAGTACTTTTTTTACCGCAGAGTGAGGACTCAATTACCATGAATGAAACGACTGAAAGTAAGCGTTGGTTAATCTTGCTCGCGACCTCTATAGGGGGCTTTATCGGTTCTATTATGTTCACCAGTGTAAATGTCGCCATTCCCTCTATGATGAGCGCGTTTGGCGCTGAGTTTAATGTCATTCAGTGGGTGGTGCTGTCTTACCTTTTGGCAACCTGTACCTTTTTGCCTATTGTCGGGCGATTGGCTGACATGCTAGGCAAGAAATCTTTGTATATTTCTGGTTATTTTATTTTTACTCTGGGGTCACTCCTTTGTGGAATTGCGCCGAATGTTCCGACGCTTATTGCCCTTAGGGCGGTTCAGGGGTTTGGTGCAGCCTTCCTCACAGCCCTCGCCTTAGCTATTATCACAGATGTTTTTCCGGCTAAGGAGCGGGGCAAAGCTATTGGGCTAAGCGGTTCTATTCTCTCTGTAGGTGTGGTTATGGGCCCAACGCTAGGGGGCATTTTGGCAGATGCTTTATCTTGGCGCTGGGTTTTTCTCATCGCTTTTATACCTGGGGTCTTAGGGATGGTTTTGGGCTTGCGTTATATTCCAAAGTATCAGCCTAAAACGGATCAGCGCTTTGATTATGTGGGGGCAAGTTTGCTCTTCCTGAGTCTTTTAAGTCTTTTGTTAGCGTTAACCTTTGGCCAAGACCTTGGCTTTTTGCATCCGTTTATCATCACACTCTTTTTGGTAAGTGTTGTTGTTGCAAGTATTTTTTTAAGGCTCGAGCGCCGAACGCCCGACCCTATTATCAATTTGGCTTTGTTTAAAAATAAGCAGTTGAGCATTGGTTTGATTACGGGATTTATTACCTTTATTTCGATTTCGGGTACGATTTTTCTCATGCCCTTTTATCTGACAAATGTCTTAGGTTACTCGGCACGAAACGTTGGCCTACTTATGTCGATTGCTCCTATCGCTCTGGTAATTTTTGCGCCGATGGCAGGTTTTTTTGCTGACCGTTTTGGAGAAAGACCCGTGACGATTGTCGGTATGCTCTCTCTCTTGATTGGTTATTTTTTAATGGCTGGGCTAAGTGAAGAGACAACGGTTATGGGTTATTTGCTAAGGTTTTTGCCTGTAGGTATAGGCATGGGTATCTTTCAAACCCCAAACAACAGTGCCATTATGGGTTCCGTTGATAAAACCTTTTCAGGGGTTGCAGGGGGCTTATTAGCCCTTACCCGAACCTTAGGGAGTACCGCAGGAATTGCCGTTTTAGGTACCTTATGGGCAGTTCGGGTAGCAGCAAGGTCAGCCGATTCTATTGAGGCAACAAAGGCTCCCCTTGATCTTCAGGTGCTTGGTCTCCATGATATGTTTCACGGTATTCAGTTATTTATTTTTATAGGTCTGGTTCTTGTTGTCTGGGATTTGCTCAGCCGTTATAGATTGCGGGCAAAAATGGTTAATGCAACAGACTAATTAAGGCTGATGGGCAAATACCAAAAAGATGATAAATAAAAAAGTTTTGGCTGGTTGTATGCACCTAAGTCACATGCCAGAGGATTATACTTAGATCTGAAAGGGAGGTCGTTATGGCCGTAAGCGAACATCAAATTGAAAAAGTAATCAACAGTGATGCCATGAAGGGGGTCGTAGAAAACCCAAGCACCATGGACCGTATTAAGAATGAGTTTGAGAATTCATTTGCCATGGTTAAAGACAAATTGGGAGATGCCTGGGAAGATGTCCGCGCTATTTATGACATGATCATGGACAAAGATTTTCAGGTTAAAAAAGAAGTCAAGTACATTTCTATTGGTGCGCTTGCCTATCTGATTTCACCCATTGACCTTATCCCTGAGCGCGTATTTGGACCTTTAGGACTTGCCGATGATGTCGCAGTTCTGATGTGGTCACTAAACTACGCCAAACCAGAAATACAGCGCTATGCCGAGTACAAAAAGGGAACCTCGACACCTGTTGCTGATTCAACGGTAGATGAGTCAGATTTAGCAGGCGGTGTAAGTACAGACTCAAACGAAGTTTAGGTTAAAAACCTAAACTTATCTTTAGAACAAGGCTCGAGCCCCTTAGACTAGCTGCTTGTCAAAGTTTTAAAGCATTGACGGCAGCTAGGGTTTTTATTTGGGTATTTGCAATCAAGAGTAACTAATTCATGTGGGGTTAAAAAGATTATGGTTTATAAACGGTTTTGGCAAGACCCCTACCTCACAGAACTTGAGACTCGAGTCTCAAGTGTAAACGGTCAGGAAATTTGTTTAGTGGAAACGATCTTTTATGCTTTTTCAGGCGGGCAAGAAAGCGATTCTGGCACAATTGCCGCAATGAAAGTGCTGGAGGCTGCCAAGGCAGGGCAAGAAATAATCTATATCCTTGCGACTGATCATGGTTTAACCGTAGGAGAATCGGTAAAGATTGACATAGACTGGCAGCGACGCTATCGGCTTATGCGCTTGCATTTTGCCGCTGAGCTGGTGCTCGAGCTAATGTATCAAAACCTTCCTGGCATAGAAAAAATTGGGGCGCATATTGCTGAAGATAAAGCGCGCATAGATTTTCGCTGGTCAGAAAACTTGAGCCGTTACATAGCTTCTTTAGAGCAAGACGTACAGCAAATGATTCATAATCGCTATGACATTATTAGTGATTTTAGTGATCAAGTATTGCAGAAACGCTTCTGGAAAATTGCAGGGTTTGCCCAAGTGCCCTGCGGCGGAACCTATATCAAAAACACAATTGAAATTGGCGGCATTAAACTCAGCAGAAAAAATCTTGGCAAGGACAAAGAACGCCTTGAAATTACTTTGCTGAAGGGTTAAACCGATAAATTGACACATGAGCACATATTCTGCTTAGAGTTTTAACAAATGCTGCATTTCGCTTTCAATATCTGGATAGTCAAAGACAAAATTTTCTGCTAAAAGTCGTTTGGGTAAAACTTTTGCACTTGGCAGTAAAAGCATGTCGGCTAAGCCGCCTAAGATGAGTTTAAGGGCAAAGGCAGGCGCAGGCATAAAAGTAGGTCGTTTTAGCTGTTTAGCCGCTGCTTTTGCAAGCTCTATTTGCCTGGCAGGCTTGGGGGCGCATAAGTTGTAGATGCCTTCACTGCTGCTATTGGCAATCAAGTAAAGCATGGCTTTGGCCAAGTCGTCGGCATCTATCCAGGGGTACCACTGCTTACCTGAACCTAAAGGACCACCAACAAAAAGGTTTATGGGCATTAGCATTTGCTGCCAAGCGGGTGCGTCTTTCGCTAAAACCAAACCCAAACGACCTATGACTAGGCGGGTTTTATCTGAAATGGGTTGGGCAGCGTTTTCCCAGGCTAGGGCTGTATCGGCTAAGAAAAAACCAGATTGAGGGCTCGAGCTTTCATCTAGCGCTTCTTCTGCTCGGTCGCCGTAGTAACCGACCGCAGAAGCTTGAAACCACATAGCAGGCGCTTCCGCGCAGAGTTTGCTTGCCTCTACTAAGGTTTGGGTACTATCAATGCGGCTATTTAGTACGCTTGCCTTATGTGCTTCGTCAAAACGACCGGCAGATATAGAAGCGCCAGCCAAATTAATAACTGCCCTTGCACCTGATAAAAGGTTGGCAAGCCTTGTCAAATCTTCTGTGTTTGCTTGTTTTGCTGCTTCTGGATTCCAGCTAAACGCGACACTTCCCTGTGGCTCATTACCGTCAAGTTTTCTGGTTAAAACCTTAATGTCATAGCGGTCTACAGCAGCTTTGACCAGATGTTGACCTACCACACCTGAAGCGCCTGCAATTACAATAAAGGGTCGACTCATACCTTTAGTAGAGTCTATTTTAGCCTAAAGGACAAGGCCATAGCTTGCTATTACGTTTCTTTAAAACGAAGATATCAGAGGTTTGCCCAGTAGAATAGGCTAATGCTCGAGCGTGATATTGCTGCCCTAGAAAGCTATCAACTCATTCCCCGCGTCCTCCATGATGTCCATGAAGTGAGTACGCAAACGCATGTGCTTTCCCAGAGCTTAAGTGCCCCCATCATCCCCCTGATAAAAACAAATACTTCAAAGCTCGAGCTTTCTTCTTTAAGTTTGGTCGATGCAGATTTACTTCTTGAACAAACCAGTATGTCTTTAGAAATAGCCATTCCGCTTTTAAAGCCTGACAAAATGGGCAGCCTAATGCCCAAAGTTCGTAAGTTGGCGGCTCGAAACATAGCAGCGCTCGCTCTGGATTTTACCCAACTGGCAGAAACACCGCCTTTTGGCAATCAGGTTTGGAAACCAAAAACCCGTGAGGATCTGGCTGAACTGCGCGCAGCGGCAGGTTGTCCGCTTTGGATTTATGGCATTGCTAGCTCGGCAGATGCAGTCGTGGCAATGGAGGCAGGGCTCGAGGCCATAATTGTGCATTCTGGTGCAGGTTTATATCTTGAAGGACCTGCCGCTATTGAAATATTTCCGGAAGTTTTTGATACGGTGGCAGGCATGATTGATGTCTATGCGGGTGGCCCCGTTAGAAATGGTATTGATATTTTTCGTTACTTGGCAGTTGGGGCCGAGGCTGTGATTGTCGATACCGATAGACCCCTGGCTAATTTACAGGCTGAGCTCGAGTATGCCATGCGCCTGACGGCTTGTGAAACCCTTGCGGATATTGGTTATGAGGCCATATTTGCCCCCATGTTTGAGGAGCTCTAAACCATGATTGCGTTTTTAGATGGGATTGTTGCTGAGATTCGTGCAGCAAGTATTGTTATGCAAGCAGGAGCGTTTGGCTTTGAGGTATTTGCGCCTAAAGCAACCCTGCTCAATGCCAAATCAGGTGCTGCCATTCGGCTATACACACATTTGGTGGTTAAAGAAGATGACCTTTCGCTTTATGGTTTTCATACCGAAGACATGCTTAGTTTGTTTCGCTATCTTATAAGTGTCTCAGGCATCGGGCCAAAATTGGCTCTTGCGGTGCTGTCTTCGTTACCAACCACGATGGTTGCATCGGCGATTATTACTGGGGATGCTGGTTTACTCTCGAGCGCGCCTGGGGTTGGTAAAAAAATGGCAGAACGCATGATCTTAGAATTAAAAAACAAACTCCCTGAACATTTGATGGCAGCAACCGGAAGTGTCAGACCCAAGTCTGTCTTGAATCAAGCTGGGAATGACGCGGTTGAAGCGCTTTTAGCCCTTGGTTACAGAGAAACACAGGTAAAATCTGCGGTTGCTGAGTTAGCGCTTGCCAACCCAGATGAAAGTGCTGAAGGATTAATCAGAAAAGCTTTGGCAAAATTGAGGTAAAGCCCATTCCTAGACTTTTAGCCAAGCTATTAAGAAGTAGTTAGAAAAACAGGATCAATGGGTTTTTCATCCTTGCATTTATGGTATTTTGCCTCACTAATCCTAAGATAGTGGTACATCGACATGTAGTAATACTATGCAGAGCTATTGGGGCTAAGAGGGTAGCCTAAGAAATCAGGAGCTAAGGTATGAGACTATTTATTGTACAAGACCTTGTTGAGCGCTGTTTTGAGTCGGCTGAAAAGTTGGTAGAACAAGAGGTTCAAATCGAGCTGGTTTTTTCTGAAGATGTTCTTGAGGCACCTATTTCTTTGCTTTATGCAAAAAGCAGCCAGATTTACTATTTGCCTATGCGGTTTCTTGAAGCAATTAGTCAAGAGCTCGAGCTTTTACCCTATGATTTAGAAGAAGTCATTATAGATGATGAAGAGGTGGAAATCTTTTTGGCATCCGCTGAAGGTATTTCGTCCTGGACGGAATTGCTCGATAAGGCAAGGCAATCGCAAAACCTACCACAAGCCAGTTTTCTTGAAGCAAAAGCTAAACCTCTAAGCACAATGACCTGGGAACTCTTTGGAGGTGCAGGTGCCTGGGTTGATGACTTAGGTGGCGGGCAAGGTGGGCTAACCCATATTTATATTCTTGCGGAGGCAGAGTCTGGTGCTGTTTTTGGCATGAAGATGGTTACAGAAGCTCTTACTCGGCAAGATTTGGTCGATCTTGTCACTCAAGCTGTGGTTTACCCTATGGGAGACCCATCGCAAGCGCAGGCAAAACGCCCGGCCCGCATTTATACCGCAGACGTAGCCCTTATGGAATTGCTCTATGAACCCATGCAAGCCCTGGGTGTCGGGGTGAAACTTGCCGAGACTCCAATGGCTCAAGAGGCCTTTGAGCATCTGCTTAACCATATGGGGGTTGATCAGTTCCCAAATTTCTTTGCCAGATATGACGAAGCTGACCTTAAATCTTTTTTCAAGGCTGCTGATGGGTTTTTTGAGCTCGAGCCTTGGGAGCGCTTAAGTGGGCACAAATATATTGCCTTTCAGATAAATGATGGTGACTGGCATTACTGTAATGTCATGGGACAAGAGGGTGAAGAGTTTGGCCTAGCTATGTTTGGAAGCTGGCTCGAGCTCTGCCGCTTTGTGCATAACCAGCCTGCGCCGCTTCAAATGATGATGGGCGCAGGGGTTGACAAACAAGTGAGGGCCGCAGGTGGGGTTGAGAGTTTATCGCTCCATGAGGCAGGCGATCTAAACCCAGAAGATATTGCTTATTTGCAAAACCTGGGTTTAAACCGTGACAGCTATCCTATTGCTATGCGCTTTACGCTCGAGGGTTTAGAGACTCCACGGTTTAGTTTGGTCGAGTACCAGACCTTGTTGCAAGGACTTGCTGAGGTCTTGGCTAGTCGCAAAGCAACTCAGATTAGTAGTATTAAAAAGACGCTAGATAGTG
>JAHEBB010000486.1 GCA_024642575.1 Trueperaceae bacterium
ACTTGATAAAATTGTTGCGGTAAAGCTGCAATTTTAGGTTCATTATGGGCAGCCAAAAGGCTGCTTTTTTTATTTCCTCACTCACTGATATCCAATCCTTTCAGATCCGCCTGGCTTATCAAGTCTGCTACTCTCCCTTTGACAAGCCTTATCGCGTCTCTGTTTTTTGACCAGCTATCAGTGAGCAAGAAAGCCATTGCTCGTTGAAATGACAAATTAACGACGTAATTCAATGATTGACAAAAACCCCAAATCTGAGACCCTTCCAAGGAAAGCACATTCCAAACGAAGGGAGATCACAATGGCTTCATACCTCCATGAAGACATCACCCAAAAGATTATTGAGTCACTCGAGAAAGGCGTAGCCCCCTGGGTAAGACCCTGGCAAGTCAAACTACCTGTAAACGCTATCAGTCAAAACCCTTATAACGGCGTTAATATCCTCCTCCTCTGGTTTATGACAGGAGAAAAAGGCTACCAGCAACACATCTGGCTCACCTTTAACCAAGCCAAAGACTTAGGCGGAACTGTTAAGAAAGGAGAAAAGGGGACTCGGATTATCTATACCTCGACAGCTAAGAAAAAGAGAGAATCTGAAGCAGAAGACCAACAACAGTATTCCTTCCTTAAAAGCTATACCGTCTTTAACCTCGAGCAAACTGAAGGACTCCCAGAACACTTATTCTTTCAATCCAAACCAATAGACCAAAACAACAAAAACAAGGAACTTGAGTCGTTCATTCAAAGCCTAAACGCAACTATCAAACACGGCGGCGAAGAAGCCTTCTACCAACCCCAACTTGACTTTATTCAACTCCCACACCAGGAACGCTTTAAAACCCTCCCAGACTATTACGCTACCAATCTCCATGAACATGCGCATTGGTCAGGTCATAAAAGCAGACTTAACAGAGACTTATCAAATCGTTTTGGTTCAGAAGCCTATGCAGCTGAAGAACTCATTGCAGAACTGGCAGGTGCATTCCTATGTGCCCAATTCAACCTTGAAGGCAAACTGATGCATGCTGAGTACATAGCTAGCTGGCTAATGATTCTCAAGAATGACAAGCAGGCAATCTTTACTGCTGCGAGTCAGGCTACGAAGATTACTGAGTATTTTAATAATCTGGTGGCTCGAGCCTAAACAAACGCTTTTCCCCTCGTCTCAAAAGACGGGGTTTATTTGTGCAGCAACTTGCTGCACAATTGAAAGACACTTTGTATTTGTTACTCTATAGAGACAAAAATCGCCATTCGGCGCACGCAACCTGACATTGTTAAGGTTGAGAAAAAAGTCCATAGCACGGGCTTTTTATTATCCTGAAAGGTAAACAAAGTATTCCTAACACGGTACAATAAATCTATTCATGTCTTTACCCGATTCAAGCGATAAAACCTACCAATCCTGGCTTACCGATCTCAAAAACCGAGTTAAAACCGCACAGCTTAAAGCAGCCCTAGCCGTAAACTCTGAACTTATTTTGCTTTATTGGCAAATAGGGAAAAGTATACTCGAAAAGCAAGAGGAACTTGGCTGGGGAGCTAAAGTTATAGATCAACTTTCAAAAGACCTTAGACAAGCTTTTCCAGATATGAGAGGCTTGTCCCGCACCAATTTACTTTATATGCGCCTTTTTGCCGAGTCTTACCCAGATGCTGCAATTGTCCAACAAGCTGTTGGACAAATTCCCTGGGGTCATAATGTACGCATTCTCGATAAAGTCAAAGACCCAGAACAGCGCCTCTGGTATATCCACAAAACTATAGAAAATGGCTGGAGTCGCAATATCTTGACCATGCAGATAGAATCAGGGCTCTACAACCGCAGCGGCAAAGCAATTAGCAATTTTAAAGATACCTTACCCGCCCTGCAATCTGATCTGGCCAGGCAAACCTTGAAAGACCCCTATAACTTTGAGTTTTTAGGTATAGCTGACGACGCTCTGGAAAAAGAAGTTGAAAAAGCATCGATAGAACACATAAGAAACTTCCTCTTGGAGCTTGGTACAGGCTTTGCTTTTGTCGGTAGTCAGTATCACCTCGAGCTTGGTGGTGAAGACTTCTACCTGGACCTACTTTTCTATCATACCCAGCTACGTTGCTACATAATTATCGACCTCAAAACAGGTAAGTTTAAACCTGAATATGCTGGCAAAATGAACTTCTACCTGAATGTAGTGGACGATAAACTCAGACACAAAGATGACCAACCAAGTATTGGCTTAATCCTTTGCAAAGACAAAAATGAAATTATTGCTGAATATAGTCTTAGAGGTCATACCAAACCTATGGGCGTATCTGAATATCAGTTGACTCAAGCATTACCTGAAGATCTTAAAGGGAAGTTGCCTACGGTTGAGGAAATAGAGGAAGAGTTAGGAGAAGAGGAATGAGTGGGTGGAGTAAAAAAATAGCACTACCAAACGATTCTGACGGATTTGCATCTTTTGAGTGTCCCCATTGCGAATATAGATTTAAGTTGTCAGCTTCTGAAGTGATTGAAAACGAGTCCGAGGAAATATTTTGCCCTTCTTGTGGCCTATCTTCAGAAATAGGCAACTTTATTACAAAACAGATGTTAGAGGCAGCACAGATCCAGGCGATCAATATGGCGCAAGAAGCCTTCCATGCTATGTTCAAAGATTTGGAAAGAAGCAATAAACCAGGTAGCTCAGTTCAATGGAAAGCGGGATCACCACCTATACCTGAACCTGACAAAGTTTTGTTTGGGCAAGATGATTTGGAGGAAATCCAATTACCATGCTGCAATAAGCATCTTAAAGTTGAAACACTAGAAATGCAGCTCGGGATCTACTGCCCATATTGTGGAAATCAGATTTAAATGTCGCAAACAGCTTTGAATGAGTTAAAAAAGATTTCAAAAACGTTTCGCCAAATAGCCAGTCGTCTCCTATCAACGGATTATGAATCCGCAGATTTAAATCTGAAACGATTGATTGAATATATCAATAACAATCCCGTCTTAATTGATTACATAAATGACGTCATCGAGACTTTCACGAAGAATAATCCAAATTATGAACTTAAAGGAGAAGGCGATAGAACTGGACATTATGGCAGATTTATTTTCCCAACTTCACTAGAAGGGGAGATAGCTTGTACCTGGACCTTACTAAATGAAATAAATGATTCTGAGTATGATCTTCTTCGCTTTGCAATGGGCTACTCTAGTCCAAGAGGAAAGTTTCAAGATGAAATTGACTCATTTAATAAAAATGTTATAAATCCTTTTGTAAATCATTTAATACATCATCTTGAAGATAAAATCGAAGAGGCTAAAAATGCAGAGCAATTCGAGGTCGCCCCTACATATTCGGATGATTTTATGGCTTTTCTAAGGCCTCTGGCAAAAGAAATTAACCTTGACTCAGAATTAACTGATCGATGCTTGACCCATGTTAGTGGTAATGCGAATGATCCAAAAGCCTGGGACTCAGCACTTAGAAATGCGGGTGTAGTCCTCGAAAATAGAATGAGAAAGGTTGGTAAGATTACAGATAGTAGCCTAGTTGGAGCTAAGTTAGTTAATGCTCTTTTTACAGATAAAGGTGTACTTGCCCATAAATTTCAAGTGGAATCTGAACGCCAAGGGTTTCGAGATTTGTATGCTGGCGCCATTGGCACTATGCGTAATCCCTCAGCCCATAAGTTTATAGACCCTATACCTGAGGAGGGGGGTGCTTATCTTATGTTTATAAATCTTTTGCTAAAAAAGTTAGACGAATTATCAAAGTAATAAATGTTATTCGCTTTCAGCTTTTGGGGATTCAGGGTTTTGTGTTAACCAGTAAAATTGCTTAACGGTTATAATTGAATCGTTACCACTGTAGTCGATTGGGTATCCTTCATCTAAATTTGGCAAATCTTGAGTGAGAGATTCAATCCTCTCTATAATGCTTGAAAGTTGCGAATAATTCTTGAGTCGTTCAAGGTCATCGTATTTGAATTCTGATGGACGGGTAGTACCATCTCCGTGCCAT
>JAHEBB010000096.1 GCA_024642575.1 Trueperaceae bacterium
CCACAATGTTCAGGTTACAGATTCAGAATTAAGTCGCTTAGCCCAGGCAAAAGCCAGCATTGCTCATTGCCCCAGTAGCAATATGTTTATTGGAAGTGGTCTATTTGACATGAAACGCCATCTGGCAAATCATGTTCATTTTGCATTAGGTACAGATGTTGGTGGCGGAACAGGCTTTAGCCTTTTCAAAGAAGGACTCATGGCTTATCAAGGGCAGATGTTGCAAAGAGAACATGGCTTTCCTCTAAAGGCAAGTCATTTGCTCTATCTGGCAACGCTAGCAGGTGCTAGAGCCTTACAGTTAAATAGCACAATCGGCAATTTTGTAGGGGGAAAAGAAGCTGACTTTATGGTTTTAACCCCCCCTGAAACTTCGACACTTGCTGAGACGCTAAAACATAGCCCTTCTGCCGAGGCAAGCCTTGCAGCCCTATTTACCCTGGCAAGAGAAGACAGCCTGCGAGATGTTTGTATTGCGGGTGAAAGCGTTCTTACTTAAGCACAGCCCTAATAAATTCTCCCCTTTTTAAAGGGGAGTCAGAGGGGATTACTTCATTTTTTCTTCGCTTCTATCCGTTGCGGGTGGGGGTTCTGGGGAGAGGGCTGAAATAGCGTTATAGACCTCATCGGTCATAACATAATCAGCCGCGGCTAAAGAAGCTTGTAACTGCTCTGTATTTCTTGCTCCAATAATTGGTGACGTTACCCCAGGATGAGCTTTGACCCAGCTTACCGCTAGCGTTACGGGGTGTACGGCTTGATCCTTGGCATAAGCGATAAACCTTTCAGCAATAGCGTAATATTCTTCGTTGCTATAGCGTTTACCATACATCTGATTTTCGACTAAGCGACCCACTTCAGGTTTAGTGCTCTTGGTGTACTTCCCAGTTAATAGTCCACCACCAAGCGGGTTATAAGGTATGACGCCTAGACCCTCAGCTTGTGCCATTGGCAATATTTCAACTTCCACCTGACGCTTAGCAAGGTTATACATGGGCTGAATGAGTTCGAAGCGGGCAAGCTGTTTTTGGGCTGAGATACCCAGTGCTTTTACAATTTGCCAGGCTGCCCAGTTACTTACCGCTGGGTACAAAATAAGCCCGCGCTTTACCAGATCATCTAAAGCTTGAAGGGTTTCTTCAATGGGGGTTTGGCTATCAAATTGATGAACAAAGTAAAAATCAAGGCGGTCAGTTTTGAGTCTTTTTAGGCTGGCTTCAACTGCTTTAGTAATGTGGCGTCTCGAGAGTCCGCCAGCATTGACATCTGTGCCCGTTTTGCCAAAGACTTTACTGGTTATGACTAGCTCATCCCGTTGGCCTTGTATAAGATCGCCCAAGATTTCTTCAGAGCGACCTTTAGCATAGACATTGGCACAATCAAAAAAGTTTATGCCTTTGTCTAGACAAGCTTGAAACATTTTTTTAGATTCGGCTTCATCGGCACTATCCCCAAAGGTCATGGTGCCAAAGCAAAGCTCCGAAACCCGAACGCCTGTTTTTCCTGCTAAAACATAGTTCATAGGTATTTTTACCATAGGAAGCTATAAATTAGCTATTTTTCTTAAGCTAACACCCTGCCTCTCTAGTAACAAGTCTTGGAAACGCTACTTGTTTAGATGCAATCATCAGTTTACTTCAGATATATCGGAATGTTTTTTAGCCAATAATAAACAAAAACTCGAGCCCTTAGGCTCGAGTTTTACTGGTCTTACTAAAGAATTTTAAATCTTAAAATTAAGGAGAGAAAGCAACAATCCCTGAGCTGCTAGCATAGCTTGCAGTAGTATAACCACTGTTACTTAAAGTTGTACTAACCGTGAAATTTATAAGATCTGCATCTAGGCTTATCGTACAAGTATTGATGGTTTGAGGTAAATTACCAAGATAGGCGACACAGTTGGGTCCACTATCTAGTACCAGCGCACCTGATGAAGCGTTTCGATTTGCTTCAAGTTCAATCGCAAGATTTCTAAGATAAGCTTGTGCAGACGTTGCATTGGCACGTTGTCTAGCTGCAATAAGATTGGGCATTAGCCCAGCTGCTAAAACGCCAATAATCACAATAGTTAGCAGCAGCTCTATAAGGGTAAATCCGGATTTGTTCATATTAAGCCCCAATAAATAAAAAAGAGTGGATTTGACTCCACTCTTAAGCTAAACAATGAAAGGCTTATTGGAAGGTAAATGCACCAGTAGCACTGTTATAGGTAACTGAGGCTTGACCTGCATTAGATAGAGTACCAACGATGGTGTAGTCATTATCGTTATTTTGATAAGTAATAGCACAAGCAGTAACAGAAGCAGGAACGGTACCAGTGTTTGCAGTAGAACAAGCAGTAACAGTATTGAGCAAACCACCCGTACTTGGGTTACGACTAGCTTCGAGCGAGGTAGCAGTGTTACGAACATAGGCTTGTGAAGCAGTTAAGTTAGCACGTTGGCGAGCACCTAACAGGTTAGGGATAAGAACAGCGGCCAAAATACCGATGATTGCGATAACAATCAACAGTTCGATAAGGGTAAAACCTTGAGCTTTATTGCGCATGATGCGTTCCTTTTCTGAACACCTGAAAAAATATTGTATGAGAGCAAGTGTTCACTTGGTGAGTTCAACGTAACGTTTCGTTTACGTTCGTATATTAAATTAGCATACCGCTCTTACAGAATTCTTACAAGGATTCAGTGACGCGCGTCACAAGGGCAAAGTTAATCTTTTTAGCGCACTTTGTGCTAAATTCCTCAATGTTTCGTCGTGCCAGCGAAGGCTGGCACCCATAGCCTAATTGTAAAAGAGAATGCAAAATTCACTTATTCATGGCATTTCCACGGAAGCTTGCACCAGAATAGGTTTTGACTTTGATTTCCTTAACATGGGCCAGTCTCTATAGAACGGAGGGGTTACTCTGAAGCTAATAATGCTTTGGTGCAGTGATTGTTGGAAATGCAATCAGAAGTTTTTACTTTGAGAATATAGATTCCAACTAAAGCTGGTATGAAGCTACGATTCGTCATGCCAAGGGCACTTGGCATCCATAGCTTAGCGGTAAAAGAGAATGCAGTATTCACCCATTCCGAATAGGTTTTTACTTTGAGGGTATAAATTCCAGCCTTCGCTGGAATGATGCAAAGAACACTTGGCATCCATAGCTTATTTCCCAAAGTTAACTCCGAAAGCTGAGATCTTCGGAACATTCATCAAACTATTTATCAAGGGATTCCAACCTTCACTAGAATGACGAACTTTAGCTTTCGTTGGAATGACGAGGAAAGTGTTGGGTCTTAATATAGATTTTTAGGACAATTGTCCGTAAGGTCAGTTCTAGGGGCAGCTTATACTTTAATTTACTAAACTGGCCTAAAGACTATTTGCATAACCCTAAAGCCAAATAGCCTTTACCTACACACTTTATCTTGTTCTTATGCGTTAGACTGGTGATGCTTGAATGATTAAGAAACTACCCATGAATCAACCTTTAAGTCAAACCCTTAGCTCTTCAACATCAGCCACGTGGCGTGACTACTTAACCCTTACCAAACCTAAAGTTATTAGTCTTTTGTTATTTACCACCATAGGCGCTATGTTTATTGCTGCAAAAGGTTTTCCTGGCTGGCTGGCTCTCATTGGCATGCTTATAGGTGGCTATATGTCGCCGGGTGCTGCAGGTGTCTTTAATATGATTTATGACCGCGACATAGATCAGCGTATGAAGCGTACTTCAAAGCGCCCGACGGTTACCGCCGTTATTTCAACGCGCAATGCGCTTATTTTTGGTATTTCTCTGGCTATTTTATCATTTGCTATCATTGCCCTTACATCTAACTTGTTGGCTGCCTGGCTTTCATGGGCAGGTATTGTTTTTTATGTGGTGATTTATACCATGTGGCTTAAACGCAATACCTGGCAAAACATTGTTATAGGTGGGGCGGCTGGTGCTATACCACCGCTAGTTGGTTGGGCGGCGGTTACGGGTGAGCTCAATATACTTGCCTGGTTACTTTTTGCACTCATTTTTATGTGGACACCTGTTCACTTTTGGGCACTGGCCTTAATGATTAAAGATGAATATAAAGCGGTGGGTATTCCTATGGCACCTGCGGTTATTGGTGACAAAGCAACCGTTATACAAATGCTGGTTTATGCTATTTTGACAGCGATTACGACCCTTATTCCGTTTGTTTTAGGTGAGTTTAGTTGGGTTTACTGCCTGTTTGCGCTCTGGTTAAATGGGATTTTAACGTGGCGCACCTTTAAGCTTTATCGACTGGTTAATGCAGGGAATGTTGTTGATAAGGCAACTGCGCTTCCTCTTTACAAATTTTCAATGCTGTATCTGGCAATATTATTTTTGGTCATGTCGCTTGATCGAGCTTTTTTGGTTTAATTAGGCTTGAGCGCTCGAGCCTTTTAGCTTTTAGACCCTCTTTCCCATGTCATTTCTCTTAAAACCTCGCTGGCTCATATTGCATCTTTGTGCTATAGCATTAGCCATTTTATTTATCAATTTTGGCTTTTGGCAAATCAGGCGGTTACACCAGCGTCAAGCTCATAACACGCTCCTTGAAGAGCGTCTTAGTCAAGCCCCTGAACCTCTGGCTAAGCTCCTTTTAAGCTACAGTACAGATAGCCCTGCAAACGATAATGCAAGTATTGCTTTTAGACCTGTAACGGTTACGGGTGCTTATGACTCCAGTAAAGAGGTTCTTCTAAGAACTGCCGATAATTATAATGATCAACCTGGTTACTATTTGCTCACGCCCTTAAAGCTAAGTGAGAGTGAAGCGTTATTGGTAAAACGGGGCTGGGTACCCTTTGAGTTAAATGTACCCCCCATTGCAGAGGCCAACCCACCTTTAGGGCAAGTTGAGCTCGAGGGTGTTGTTCTTTTGCCAACAGTGCGGCCCAGTGGGTTTTTATCGTCCTTAACGCCACGTGACCCTCCAGGAGAGTTAGAGATCACTGCTTATACAGATACCAAGCGATTAGAGTCGCAGCTGCCCTATAAGCTTTTGCCTGTCATTCTTGACTTAAAACAACAGTCACCTGCCCAAACGACTCCGTTACCGCTTCCTAATGAAGTGCCAGAATTTACCAATGGACCACATCTAGGCTACGCCATTCAATGGTTTTCGTTTGCGCTTATAGGGATAGTGGGATATAGCCTATTACTCAGGGGGCTTGTTAACACTCAGTCACGAGGGTCTAGCAACCGCTCGAGCTGAGATCTCTGGCTTAACTCGAGTCTGATTTTAGCGTAATCATCTAACTGGGTCTGCTCTAACTTAGCCTGCAAAAAGGCAAGCTCGAGCCTGGATGATTCTTGTCTGAGCGTATAGGTAGGGGTGTTTGATACTCTAAAGCTTTGCACGCTGACCTCGCGCGAAAGCATACCTTTCGAATTCTTACAAAATTCTTACACGAACATGAAATATGTGAAAGACCAGACCAAAAGGCTTAGGTTCACAGTAGTTTTAGTTAGACACAGCCAATAAGTTTTAGAGGCTATATTGCATTTGCTAAAGCGTCTGTTTAACACTTTCCATTTTAAAAAGATTGAAGCTGCTTAGATAATACCTGCTATCAATAACGAGATAACACCTGCTATTCAAGGTTGTTTGACCAGATAATACCTGCTATCAGTAACCAGATGATACCTGCACCTCAAGGTTGTTTAAACAGAGGCGACTGACATATAAGCTTCAACATGCTTCTTGTAAACTTCGCCCATTTCTTTGGTGATATCACCAGGTTTACCCGTGCCAATAAGTTTGCCATCAATCTGGGTTACCGGCATAGCCCCTTTGGTTGTGCCCGTGATAAAGATTTCTTTGGCGTTCCAAAGTTCATCAAGGGCAACATCCCGCAGCTCGAGCCTGCTTACTTGTGGGGCAAGTTTGAGCATTTGCTTACGGGTAATGCCAGGTAAAACATCTTTGTCGGGGGTAACAATCGTATTATCAGACTTCACTATAAAGATGTTTGATCTGGTGGTTTCAAGCACTCGTTTGTCATCATGATAAAGCACATCAGAAGCATTGGTTTGTTTTAACTTATCGCTCAGATAGACAGCCATCAGATAATTATTGCTTTTAATCTGGGGTAAATCCCTTTGATATCTGTAGCTAATAAGCCTATAGCCCTGGTCATAATCAGCTGGGCGAGGTTTGGGTAAAACCGTCATGATGAGAACAAGTTGTGAGTTTGTTGGACTAAAGCCATCAGACGCTATTCCACCTGTCAAAAAAAGCTGTAGTCCAGCTTCTTTGGCAGCATTTTTGGCAATGAGTTCATGAATATGATTGACCAGTTTTTCCCTGGGCATTGTCATAGTTAGATGCAAAAGGGTGGCAGACTGCTCAAATCTGTCCAGATGATCTTCTAAAAAAATGGCTTGACCCTTGACAATTCTTAGATAATCGAAAGCTGCGTAACCCCTGCGAAAGCCAATATCATGAACATCTAACTGAGCTGCTGCTCTTGGAACAATCTGACCATTAATGCTGTGAAACTCAAACATAAGTACCTCGGAAAAAGTGGCATAGCTAAGCCTTGGTTTTAGTTTAGCTTATTGTTAAAAGCTCGAGCGTTAGCTTTAACTTGTGCAGGGGAACAAGTTTATATAAAGACCCCTTTCTGCCCAGAGACAAACCTGGTTTGAGGGTTTTACAAGCGTAAAACGCAGCTTGCAAAAAGGTGAGATCTAACTATGAAATCTAGGTTACTTAAAATTAGGGCTAAAGTGAAAAATACACCTAATGTTATAAAGCTGTAACAGTTTGCCCTTAAGCTTGACCAATAAGTAAGTCTTGTGTGATGAATAAAATGCTAAAAAGGATGTAATTGTGGAAAAGAAAAAAATGACCATTTTAGCTGTTGATGACAATGTTGCCCAGCTACATATACTTAAGGGAATCCTTAAGCAGGCAGGCTATGATCAGGTCATTACGACCGAAAATCCTTACCATGCCATTCAAATGTTTGAAAAGATTAACCCTGATCTGGTTTTACTTGATTTACGTATGCCTGGGATGGACGGTTTCGCTGTCATAGAAGTGATTAAAAGATATACACCCGCAGATGTATATTTGCCTATTATCATGCTAACCGCTGATGCCAGACCTGACATTATGCAGCAAGCTCTAACTATTGGCGCTCATGATTTTATCGCCAAACCTTTTAATGCTACAGAAGTTAAGCTAAGAACAGAAAATTTGCTTAAGATGCGCCTTATGCATCAGCAGATGCGTGGTTACAATGAGGAACTCGAAGAAAAGATAAAAATGCGTACCCAAAAGCTCGAGCAAACTCAGATTGAAATGCTGGTTCGTTTGGCCCATGCAGCCGAGTACCGGGATGATGAATCTGGTGAACACGTTTGGCGTCTTTCTCATACCTCTTGGATGATTGCCCAAGAATTAGGACTTTCTGCTAAGCGTTCTGAGCTTTTGCTTAGAGCCGCTCGCTTACATGATGTTGGTAAAATAGGTATTCCAGATAGTATTTTGCTTAAGCCTGGGCGTTTAACCCCCGAGGAATTTGATACGGTTAAGACGCATACTACCATTGGCGCGAAACTACTTTCAGGGGGTGATTCACCGCTTATGCGTTTGGCTGAACTCATAGCCTTGACCCACCATGAGCGCTGGGATGGTACAGGTTACCCTAAAGGATTAAACGGTGAAGATATTCCTGTTGAGAGCCGTATCATAGCGGTTGCAGATACCTTTGACGCTATTACCCATAACCGCGTTCACCAAAAAGCCATGAGCGTGCCCGAGGCCATTGCAGAAATTAAGTTGCATAGCGGAAAACAGTTTGATCCAACGGTTGTTGACGCTTTTGTTAATCTTTATGAACGTGGCGAGACTTTATATATCAGTGATGGTAATGCTTCATCGGTAACGATTCAGACACCTCTACCCAAGCAACCTAGCCAGTTTAACTAGAGGTATTTAGCAGGCTTGTTGCAAAAGCATCAAGTGAGTAGGCTTAAACCAATGAGCATTGATATTATTCTGGATTTTTCTAGGAGATTGGTTTTAGTACCCACTTAATAATAGAGATTTAGTGCAGGTAAAAGAAAGCAAATCGCTAACGGCATGTTAAGGTAAACGCGCCGTTTTTTTCTAATGTCAAGGTGATTTTTCTAAAATACCAGCTCGAGCTAGCTTGAAACGTAAAGAAAAGATGAAAGGAATTTCACCTTTAAACCCTCTAAGCTAGGTCAGAATAGAGTTCCATTGTGAGCTTTGTACTTGTTTTTAAGTGAAAACAAGGCTTAGACTCTTGAATTGTCTATAGGGTTTCGGGTTAAACTGTGCAGCGATGCCGCGTAGTTACTTATTCTCCATAGGCTTATGTGCAATGCTGAGTGTTGGTTTTGCGCAACAAAGCAACATTACCGTGCAATCAGGTGATACCCTTTGGGACCTTGCACGAAGATACGACACCAGTGTTGACGCTCTTCGACAAGCTAATCAGCTAAAAACTGATCTTCTAAAACCAGGCAGTGTTTTAACTTTACCTTCAGACACTATTACCGCGCCCGAAACTTATGTTGTAAAGACGGGTGATACCCTTTACGATATTTCTGTTGCTTTTTCGATACCCCTTGATGAGCTTATTGCTATTAATAATATTGATGGTACAACCATTAAGCCAGGTCAGGAATTAGCTCTTTCATTAACTTCAGAGCCGCCTGCGCCTCTTGTGATTACGGTCACAGCAGGAGACACGCTTTGGAATCTTGCTCGAGAGTATGACAGTAGTATTGACGCAATAAAGCAGTTAAATAATTTAAGTTCTGAAAAGATTCGCCCAGGTGATAGCCTAACCATCCCTGGGCGTTACGCTGCTGCAAATAATTCTGACCAGGGTGGTGCTGTACCTATCACCATAGAAGTCGCTTCTGGGGATACCCTCTGGGAAATTGCCAAGCGTTATAACACCAGTATCAACGCACTCGTATCTGCCAATGAGCTTCCAGGACAAACCATCAAAGTTGGGCAAAGTTTGAAAATTGTGCCTGCCTCTGAATTAGCAGCTGCCCTTCCTATCCCTGCTCCTGCACCACTTCCTTCTGCGGGTGCCAATATGATCTGGCCTATTCAAGGTGAGATTACTTCTCGTTATGGTTATAGACGTTTGAGAATAGGTGGCTCAAACTTTCATACAGGGCTTGATATTGACGGTGAAACGGGAGACCCTATCTACGCTGCTACAGGAGGCGTTGTGACCTTCAGCGGTTGGAATGCAGGATACGGAAACCTCGTAATTATTAGCTCGGGTGATACAGAGTATTATTATGCTCATGCCTCAAAGTTGCTGGTGAATGTTGGCGACGCCATAAGCATTGGGCAAACAATTGCACTGGTAGGCTCTACAGGACGCTCTACAGGTTCCCACTTACACTTTGAGATTCGAGTGAGTGGCGAGTCTATAGACCCCTTAACGGTGCTCGAGCAAAGCGCCTCACGCTAATAACCCTGCTATTTCACACATCGGTCACCTTAAAACCAGTAAAGTAAACTCGGAGTAACCGTGCGTATTGTAGTTATAGGTGACATTCATACCCAGGCAAATAAACTATGGCGCATGCTCCGTGAAGCTGGGCTAATGAATGAGAAGCTCGAGCCGAGTCAGAGTTTTCTCCAAGATGACAGCAAGCTCGTGTTGTTAGGCGATATTGTTCATGCTAAAAGCCGCGAGCGCTACGCAGAGATTGCTGCTGTGCTCCGTTATGATGAATATAACCCAGAGCACTTAATTGCAGCCGAAAAAAATCAAGAAGCATTTTTAAAAGATTTAAAAGCTTTCTATGATCATTTGCCAAAAGATAAGATGGTTATTCTAATGGGTAACCATGATTTTAATGCGATTCAACAAGATCAAGGCCCTTTACGGACAGATGATGTTTCCCATCTAGAATGGCGGGATGTGAGTCAGCGAGCCTTAGACCCAGACCTTCGCGACTGGATGCTGCTATGGCCCTTTGAGTACGCGCTCGAGGGGATACACTTTGCCCATGTAGGGCCTTTAAAAGAACACAATACCTATGATAATGATTTTTACTTATTAAATCGGCGTCGTTGGATTTATGAAGACAGAGATTATTTGGCCGACAGTCCTTATAGATTAGGCGTCTATGGCCATACCCCAGTAAGAGGTGGTGTCAACATTGCGTCTCAAGGACGAGCCATTTTGTTAGATACCAATGGCTATGGTGAAGAGTATAGCTATCTGGAGATTATTCCGTTAAAGAACAAATATAAACTAAAGATGCGCGGGCTCTTTTTTGATGAAGAAATTCAGCGCTAGGCAAATTATTCCTTAGTCTTATAAAGTAAGGCATGAATCTGGAACCAGCCTATAAGTTTACTATAGAAGAGCTTTGCGCCCTATTTAATGATGCCTTCAAAGCTTATGTTGGGGGAGAGATACAGTTTAATCCCGAGCGATTTTACCAATTTTGCTCGAGCCAAACCATACATCTATCTTTGAGTCGCGTTCTAGTCTATCAAGGTCAAATGCAAGGTATAGCGCTTATTGCTCGGCGAGGCTGGAGTAGTCGCCTTGTGGCAATGGGTATGAGAAGCGAACTAAGACACCAGGGTTTTGGTTTTAAGTTTATGCAAGCTTTAATTCAAGAAGTTAGGGATAGGCAGGATAAGGTTTTTGAGCTAGAAGTCATAGAGCAAAACCCAGCAGCTGTTAAGCTTTATGAAAAGGTGGGTTTTGTCACGCTTAGGCGACTGGTTAGCGCTAAATTTTCGGGGAAGACTGTCGACTCAACTAGGCTGCTTGAAACCGTTGATATTGCTTTAGCTGCTAGATTCCTTGCTAGTTTTGATGACGACCTACCCTGGCAAATGGGTGCTTTCAATTTAATGAATCTTGGGGAACCCAACCGGGCCTATCAGCTTGGAAATGCCTTCGCAATAATCTCTTCTCCTGAAGCCGAAGCTGTGAGACTCATTTTTTTAGGGGTTTCACCCAGATATCGGCGTAGAGGGGAGGCTCGAGCCCTTTGGAAAGCTTTAGTTAGCCGTCACCCCAATAAAAACTGGTCATTCCCAGCACTTTGCCCTGAAGAAAGCTTTGGTTTTTTTGAGCGTCAAGGATTTGAACGAGACACACTAAGCCAGTTTCACATGCGTTTGGATTTATGAGGCTAAATAAAATAAGTGTAGGGGAGCTTAATTACTTGGTTCTACGACTGGACTTGCCGTTTGTAAAGTGATAAGCGCCTCAGGGTGATTGACTAGGGCAATATCATAGGCGGTTTGACCCTCGCCGTTAAGTAAATTGGCATCTGCGCCATGCTCGAGCAAACTGGCAATCACACTGGCATTATCTCTAGCAGCGTACATGAGGCTTGTCCAGCCTGCATCTGTTTGAATATTGGCGTCAGCCCCCAAGTCCAATAAAGAACCTATATCAGACTGACCGCTACTAATTGCGTACATGAGGGGTGTTTGTCCATAGGGGTCACGTATATTGAGATCTGCGCCTGCTGCAACTAAGGTTTTTATCTCGTCAAGATTACCTTTTTGGGCAAGGTCAAAGAGGGGGCTGATACTAGCATCAAAGGGAGTACTTTTGGTCTGAGTTTCCATATCGTTTAAAAGGATGCTGGCTTCTTCTATCCCTTGTTCATCTGCTAGGTAAAGCCACTTTTTGGCCTCATCTAGATTTTTGTCTACCCCTTCGCCTGAGAGGTACATGCGACCTAATAGCAGTTGTGCTTCGCCAACTCCCTGTTTGGAGGCGGCCTCGAGCCAGCGTGCGGCGTCTGGGTAACTTTGCTCGAGCCCATGACCAAAATAATAGTAAAGACCTAGATAATACTGGGCATTTGGATGGTTTTGTTTGGCGGCCGCCGCTAACCATTTGGCAGCTTCTGGGTAACTTTGTTCTCCATCTAGGCCATTGGTGTAAAGCCAGGCAAGCTCAAACTGAGACTCAGCGTTACCTTCAGTGGCAGCACCGAGTAAATCTTCTCGAGTATGACCTACGATACTGCTTGCAGGTTGACTAGCGCTCGAGGTTTCATCTTGGGTGTTGGTATTAGCCAAGGTAGTCTTGTTTTCAACGCCTCTTGCCTGGGGAATCATATAACTAGCACCTAAGACAATTGCCATGGTGATGATGATGATAAAAAGAATAGCTAAGGGCAGCTTAAGAGAGGGCTTGCTGACAGCAATGGGCGTAGGTTGCATAATAATGTCATGAGGTGGGGTCTTTTTGAGGTTTTCTACTGGCGTTTGCTGCTGAG
The DNA here is from genome assembly GCA_024642575.1 of Trueperaceae bacterium. Taxonomy (GTDB): domain Bacteria; phylum Deinococcota; class Deinococci; order Deinococcales; family Trueperaceae; genus JAHEBB01. The sequence continues at coordinate 12,275 of JAHEBB010000096.1, forward strand.
CAAAAGGAGCATCTTCAGCTTTAAGACTTTCAATCCTTGGCGCAAACAAAGCATCGGGTTGAAACGATAAATCAATACCAGCCTCAGCTCGAGCCTGATTTCTATTCACTTGAGCAGGCTTCACGGCTACTGCCGTTTTTACACCAGAAGAGGTAGCTAAAGGTTTAGTTTTTTTTTCAGTATAACTAGAAGGTTCTAGCGGAATAAGTAAGGTGTCTTCTAGGGTTTCTGCTACCACCGCAACCTTTATATCAAGACGCTGTAAGAGTTTGGCAAGTTTTTCTGCTTTATCTTTATCAATAGCCTTGGTTAAGGGTCCAGGACGCCCAGAGAGTAAACGTGTCATTTTGCTAATAGAGACATTCAGTAAATCGGCAAGTTGAAGCGCAACCATAGCGCAACGCTCTTCCTCTACAGGCGCAGTTAAGATGACAACATATTTGCTACTCACAGTTTATTCCTCTGATCTATATTAGCCAAGCGGGTCTTAGTTTATTATGTTCTTAAGCTAAGAACAATACGAAATAAACCCTGCTTCAAAGTAGATCATAACCACCGTCCAAGTGTATCATATTCCAGTATTTCATAAGGAGCTCCATTTAAAAGTGAAAAAATTGCATCTGGATTGATTTTCTAGGCGCTGTCTGCCAGAATAGGTAGGCGTTTGTTCGCAGGAGTACCATTCGGGTTGCCTAAAAGCGAGTTAGGAAAGGTGAAAGCCTAACGGTAAATGAATGGGAAGGGCAGCGAAGTTAAAAAGCGCAAGCCTTAAAGGGCCCCTAAAAGGGGAACTGGGGTGGAACCGCGGGTAAGCAATTCAAACAAGCTTAGTCGTCCCCAGGTGTTTGTGCACCTGAGGATTGTTTCTTTTGGGTGGCAGCAAAGCCCCGTTTGCGGGGATATGGAGGTTCTTATGCCAGCAGAAACCATGGATGAACTTGTTTCTTTATGCAAAAGGCGAGGCTTTATTTTTCAAGGCTCCGATATTTATGGCGGCCTGCAAGGGACTTATGATTATGGCCCGTTAGGGGTAGAGCTCAAAAACAATCTAAAGGCTGCCTGGTGGAAAGCCAATGTTTATGAACGTGATGATATGGAAGGGCTTGACGCTTCAATCTTGACCCATAAACTTATTTGGCGTCACTCAGGGCATGAAGCTACTTTTTCAGACCCACTGGTTGATAACCGAGAAAGTAAGAAGCGTTATCGGCTTGACCATTTATTAGCAGATCAAAAAAAGGATGTTGTTGCCGCTGTTGCTGGAAAAATTGCCTATGGTGAGGTTGAAAATATAAATGGTCTCGTCATTGCCCTCATGGCAAATACCGAGGCAGCTGCAAAAGCTCTTAACGAGGCAAAGGTTGTTGATCCAGATTCGGGTAAGGCAGGTAATTGGACACAGCCAAGACCCTTCAATATGATGTTTAAGACGACAGTTGGCCCCGTTGAGGATGAAGATTCCTATGCTTATTTGAGACCTGAAACAGCTCAGGCAATTTTTGTGAACTTTAAAAATGTTATTGACGCCACCTCAAGAAAACTGCCTTTTGGTATTGCGCAAATTGGTAAGGCGTTTAGAAATGAAATAACGCCCCGCAACTTTATTTTTAGAGTACGGGAATTTGAGCAGATGGAAATTGAGTTTTTTGTTAAGCCAGGTGAGGATGATGACTGGCATAAGCGCTGGGTAGAAGACCGTCTGGCTTGGTGGCGGGATCAAGGGCTAGAAAGCGATAATCTGGTGCCCTATCAGCAAGACCCTGCAGAATTAGCCCATTATGCCAAGGCAACTGTCGATATTTTGTACCGCTTTCCTCATGGTCTAGAAGAGCTCGAGGGAATTGCCAACAGAACGGACTTTGACCTAGGCTCTCATAGCAAAAATCAGGATACGCTAGGTTTAACGGCTGCGGTTGCAGAGAACCGCAGCAGCACCGCAAAATTAACCATTGCTGATCCTGAAACAAACAAACCCATTATCCCTTTTGTTATTGAACCTTCGGCGGGTGTTGATCGAGGGGTTTTAGCGGTGTTGACAGAAGCGTTTTGTCAGGAAGATTTAGGCGAAGGCAAAGAGCGGATTGTGCTGAAGCTTAGACCCCATCTCTCGCCTATAAAAGTTGCGGTCATTCCTTTAAAGAAAAACGACGAGGGGATTACTACAAAAGCAAAAGCCATTAAACGTGACTTGCAAGCCTTAGGTATGGGGCGAGTTTTCTATGAGGATACGGGTAATATTGGGAAGGCTTACCGTAGACATGATGAAGTAGGCACACCGTTTTGCATTACCGTAGATTTTGATACCTTAGGGATGGGTGAAGACCCTGCTTTAAAAGATACTGTGACAATTAGAGATCGGGATAGCATGGCGCAGGAGCGTATAAAGGTAGATGACTTAGAAAGGTTTTTAAGGGAGCGGTTAAGGTAAGTCTGGATGAGTATGAAAAAAGGCGAACCGAGCGGTTCGCCTTTTTATTTTGAAGCCAGGTTATTGTTCGCTCGAGGCAAGGGTTCGCTCGAGCGAGCGCTGGGTAAACCAGGCTTTAAATGCAGCTTCAGAAGCGTGAGAGCTTTCTATGCGCCAATCGGTTTCCTTAACCTCATTGAACCAGATAAGAGATTCAATTTTGGGAAAAGCGGTGCTGTTAAGCATTTCGGTAATCCAGGCAGCTTTATTGCCACCTTTTTCCGTTGACGCAACTTCAGCTAACCACAAAGGTTGATCGCCTAAAGCCGTAATACGGTTATAAGGGGTTGAAAAGGTATCCTCGAAGCTTTTCCAGGCAGTCCAAGGGCGAACAGTGCCCCAATTAAAGCCGTCCAGCCCCAAAATATCAACATAGTCATCACCAGGGTAGTAAAGTTCCATTCGGTTGTTTTGGGTTGCAGGTTCATCGGTGATATTGGGTGAC
>JAHEBB010000487.1 GCA_024642575.1 Trueperaceae bacterium
CGCTGCCCGTAATCCAAATATGCCAGCAGACGTATTGGTCAAACTGCTTGCTCACTCAGATGTGGATGTTCGCATGGGCGCTGCCAGTAATCCAAATATGCCAGCAGACGTATTGGTCAAACTGCTTGCTCACTCAGATGTGGATGTTCGCTGGGGCGCTGCCAGTAATCCGAATATGCCAGCAGACGGATTGGTGAAACTGCTCGACCACTCAGATAGGGATGTTCGCAGGGGAGCTGCCAGTAATCCGAATATGCCTACAGAACTTATGACTTATCTTGTTCTTTTAGATGACCCATGGATACATCTTGGCTTAGCAGAAAATCCTAACTTTATCTTTAACAAGCTTCCTTAAAGTATAGATTTTTTAGCGGCTTTCATCGTCCGAAAAAAGACTACAAAAACTGTCAGAGCAGCACCCATGCTTTCACCTCTTTTTAGCGACTAGGCTTATACCTAGGAGGCTTTGTGATGAGCCAATTTGTTACGCAAGATGGCAATGAGGTGGTTGCCAGAATTGCCCATAAACTAAACGAAGTCATTGCGATTTACCCGATTACGCCCTCGTCACCGATGGGTGAATTTGCTGATATGTGGACGGCAAGGGGCGAGAAAAATTTGTGGGGCAGTGTTCCACTCATTCAGGAAATGCAGGCCGAAGGTGGGGCGGCAGGTGCCGTTCACGGTGCTTTGCAAACAGGTGCACTCACCACAACCTTTACCGCCAGTCAGGGCTTACTTCTAATGATTCCTAACATGTATAAGATTGCTGGGGAACTTACCAGCACGGTTATTCATGTGGCGGCTCGCTCAATTGCTGCGCAAGGCTTATCCATTTTTGGCGATCATAGTGATGTGATGGCAACTCGTAGTACAGGTTTTGCTATGCTTTTTGCCAATTCGGTGCAAGAAGCGCAGGATTTTGCCTTAATTGCTCAAGCGGCTACCTTAGAGGCTCGAGTCCCCTTTTTACACATTATGGACGGATTTCGCACCTCACACGAGGTCTCTAAAATTGAAGTTTTAGCCGAGAGCGTTTTGCGCTCTCTAATTGATGATGATGCTGTTCGGGCGCATAGGGCAAGAGGCTTAACGCCTGATCGCCCTGTTATGCGCGGAACGGCCCAAAACCCAGATGTTTATTTTCAGGCAAGAGAAACGGTTAATCCTTATTATCTAGCTGTGCCTGGCATGGTACAAGAAGCGTTTGATAAATTTGCCGCCCTTACAGACCGCCACTATCGACTATTTGATTATGTAGGTGCGCCTGATGCCGAGCGCGTCATCGTCATGATGGGGTCAGGGGCCGAGGCTGCTGAAGAAACGGTCAATTATCTGGTAAGCCAGGGGGAAAAGATCGGGCTTATCAAAGTTCGTTTATATCGACCGTTCTCAGTTGAGCATTTCTTTAAAGCGCTACCTGCATCGGTTAAAAAAATTGCCGTGCTTGACCGTACCAAAGAACCAGGGAGTGCAGGTGAGCCACTTTATCAAGATGTTATAACTGCCCTTTCCGAAGGCATTTCTACCGAAGATGCCCATTTTGATACCATGCCCAAAGTCACGGGTGGGCGCTACGGTTTATCTTCAAAAGAATTTACGCCAGCTATGGTGATGGCACTCTTTGACGAGCTAAAAAAACCTCATCCTAAAAATCACTTTACTTTGGGCATTCATGATGATGTCTTAAATACTAGCCTTCCCTTTGATAGCAGCATTGACATAGAACCCGAAACCGTTAAGCGGGCAATCTTTTGGGGTTTAGGTTCTGATGGCACAGTTGGTGCTAACAAAAACAGCATCAAGATTATTGGGGAAGAGACGGATTTTTACGCCCAAGGTTATTTTGTTTATGACTCAAAAAAATCGGGTGCGCGGACAATTTCGCATTTGCGCTTTGGCCCGAAGCCCATTCAAAGTACTTACCTGATTGGCAAAGCTAATTTTGTTGCGGTGCATCAGTTTGGCTTTTTGGAAAGGTATGATGTTTTAGCCAGTGCTGCCCAAGGTGCAACGCTGCTCCTTAATAGTCCCTATAGCGCCAAAGAGGTCTGGGATACTTTGCCCATGACAATTCAGCAGGGGATATTGGATAAAGGGCTTGAGCTATACACCATTAATGCCTACGAAGTCGCCAAAGAAATTGGTCTGGGAAACCGCTTTAACACCATAATGCAAACTTGCTTTTTTGCCCTTTCAGGTGTTTTAGCCAAAGATGATGCTATCGAAAAAATTAAAACGGCCATCAAAAAATCTTACGGTAAGCGGGGTGAAGCCGTTGTTCGTATGAATTTTGCTGCTGTTGATTCGGCCTTAGAGTACCTTTATAAAGTTGACTATCCGACTAAAGTGACAAGCAAGCTAGGGCGACCTCCCGTAGTTCCCCTTGAGGCACCTGAGTTTGTGCAGAGCGTGACAGCAGCCATGATTGCAGGTCAGGGTGACAGTTTAAGCGTGAGCCAGCTGCCCATAGACGGAACCTATCCAACTGGAACAACGCAGTGGGAAAAACGCAATATTGCCCAGGAAGTACCCCTTTGGGACCCTGAGGTTTGCATTCAGTGTGGAAAATGTGTGCTGGTTTGCCCCCACTCGGTCATTCGCGCCAAAGTAGCTCCCCAAGATGCCTATGTGGATGCGCCAGAAGGTTTTCTGAGCACCAAGGCCATGTGGAAAGGGCTCGAGCATCAAAAATACACTTTGCAGGTTGCCGTTGAAGATTGCACGGGTTGTAGTCTTTGTGTTGAGGTTTGCCCTGCAAAAAACAAAAGTCAGGTGGGCCTCAAAGCAATTAATATGGTTGAGCAACTTCCTCTTCGTGAGCAAGGGCGTAAACACTGGGACTTTTTCCTAGATATTCCCGACTACCCCAGACATGATGATTTGGTTTTTAATAATGTCAAAAATGCCCAACTTTTGTTGCCCCTTTTTGAATTTTCAGGTGCTTGTGCAGGTTGCGGTGAAACCCCTTATCTCAAGCTCTTAAGCCAGCTTTTTGGTGATAGATCTATTATCGCTAATGCTACAGGATGCTCGAGCATTTACGGAGGTAATTTACCCACCACCCCCTGGACAAAAAATGCACAGGGTCGCGGCCCTGCCTGGAGTAACTCTCTTTTTGAAGATAATGCCGAATTTGGTCTAGGTATGCGCCTCACGTTTGATAAACAAAGGGTTTATGCCGAAGAATTGGTTCGTGAATTACGAGGGCTTTTGGGTGAAACTCTGGCAGATGAATTGCTTAATGCCGAGCAAAATAATGAAGCTGCCATAGATGAACAGCGTAACCGGGTTGAGCAGCTAAAAACCATTTTAAAAGAGCGAGATGAGCCAAAGGCCAAAGACTTAGTAAGCCTGGCTGATGTTCTGGTTAAAAAATCAGTCTGGATTGTAGGCGGGGATGGTTGGGCCTATGATATCGGCTTTGGTGGGCTAGATCATGTCTTAGCAAGTGGGAAAAATGTCAACGTCTTGGTTTTGGACACGGAAGTTTACTCAAATACTGGTGGACAATCCTCAAAAGCTACTTCGCTGGGCGCAGTTGCTAAATTTGCCGCAGGTGGCAAGGCCACACCCAAAAAAGACCTAGGGCTTATGGCAACCCAGTATGGCTACATTTATGTGGCTCAAATTGCCATGGGGGCCAATGATGCCCAAACGGTCAAAGCCTTCTTAGAAGCTGAAAGCTATGACGGTCCTTCTTTAATCATTGCCTACAGTCACTGTATTGCCCACGGTATTGACATGAGTAAAGGTTTAGAGCAACAAAAACTTGCCTCTCAGTCAGGGTATTGGCCGCTCTATCGTTTTGACCCAAGGCTAAAGGAAGAAGGTAAAAATCCTTTCCAGCTAGACTCGAGAGCTCCTAAACTACCTTTTAAAGACTATGCGCTCAATGAAACTCGTTACCGTATGCTTTACCAGAGTAATCCTAAAGAAGCCGAAGCACTTTTAAAACAGGCACAAGAAGTCGTAACCGAGCGCTGGCAACGCTATG
>JAHEBB010000097.1 GCA_024642575.1 Trueperaceae bacterium
AAGATTTCGCCTTGCGCTTTCCCCAAGTCGTAAATGCGCTCGTTCTTTCTGACACGGGAGCTAAAATTGGTAATGCCTATTTTTGGAATGCACGTATAGAACGCATACAAAAAGAAGGTCTAGCTGAGGTTGCTAAAACGGTTATTGGCCGCTGGTTTGCGCCAACTTATGCCAAGAAGTTTCCTGCGTCCTATCAGGGCTATTACCATATGCTTGCAAGAACATCTGAGGCTGGTTATCTCGGAACGTGCGCCTCATTAAAGGATGCCGATTTGAGGTCAGCTATTGCCAATATCTGTGTGCCAACTCTCATTCTTTGTGGGGCTGAAGATGCCTCGACACCGCCAGCACTTTCGCAAGAAATGCGGGATAGTATTAAAGGCTCGAGGCTCGAGCTTATTCCTAATGCAGGTCACCTACCATGCATCGAACAACCTACCTTAATGGCGGAAAAAATCGCAGAATTTTTAAAGGTTCACCATGGCTAATGAAACCTTTGACAACGGTATGAAAAAGCGCCGTGCGGTTTTAGGTGATGCACATGTTGACCGTGCTGAAGCTAACAAAACCGATTTTGATGCGGATTTTCAAGCCTTCATTACCCGTTACGCCTGGGGCGAAGTTTGGCAAGGAGAGGTTCTTCGCGTTAAGGAAAGACACTTTATTACGCTTGCAATGATGGCAGCCTTAGGCAAGGAACACGAATTTGCCATGCATGTAAGAGCGACAAAGCAGACAGGTGTTAGTCAAGAAGAGCTAGCCGATATTCTTAAAACAGTAGCCATCTATGCAGGCCTACCTGCTGCGAATACCGCATTTGGAATCGCCAAAAAAATATTTGCCGAAGAAAAGGAGAGCTAATGGCAGATGTCAAACGAGTTCATACCTTAGATTGGAGTATTCAGCCGCCATACTTAGCACCTGGCTATACCTCAACGCTCAAACGGGCACCGAGTCAGCCGCTAATGCCGCTCGAGCACAAACTCTCAGAGCTTACAGGACCCGTTTATGGTGAAAGTGACATAAAAGAGCTTGACAATGATCTCACTAAAAATGCCGTTAAAAACGGTGAGCCAATGGGTGAGCGCATTATTGTGACGGGTCGGGTTTTAGATGAAGCGGGTAAACCCATCCGCAATACGCTTTTAGAAGTTTGGCAAGCCAATGCTGCGGGGCGCTACATCCATATGCGAGATCAGCACCCTGCTCCCCTTGACCCAAACTTTTTAGGCGCAGGTCGTTGCTTGACCAATGATAACGGTGAATACCGTTTTACCACCATAAAACCTGGAGCCTACCCCTGGCGCAATCACCCCAATGCCTGGCGACCTGCTCATATCCATTTTTCGGTCTTTGGGCGAAACTTTAGCCAGCGTCTGGTTACACAAATGTATTTCCCTGGCGACCCCCTAATGCCCCTTGACCCCATCTTTAATAGCATTCCTGATGAAGCCGCCAGAACCAGACTGATTTCTCAGTATGATCATAGTGTCACCACTCCAGAATGGGCGCTGGGTTACCGCTTTGACATTGTGTTGGCGGGTGCTTTAGAAACACCTTTTGAGAAAGATGATGACCATGACGACTAAAAAATATTTGCAAAGCCCCAGTCAAACGGTTGGCCCGTTTTTTCACTATGGTTTGGTCTTTGGCGGCGAAAACACCTTGGTCAATGAACAGACAAAAGGTCAGCGCATTTTGCTAACAGGCAGAGTTTATGATGGTGATAGCGAAGTCGTGCCTGACGCCTTATTAGAAATCTGGCAAGCAGACGCAGAAGGAATTTTTAATCATCCTAATGACCCAAACCAAGCTGAAGTAGATACTCATTTCAGAGGATTTGGTCGTGCTGATACTGTAAATAAGGGTGTCTATACCTTTAAAACGATAAAACCTGGCAGCCAAGGAGGCGTGCCCTATATTAATGTACGAGTATTTTCGCGGGGCATCCTAATCCATGCAGTAACCAGAGTCTATTTTTCAGATGAAGAGAATACCAAGGATGCGGTTTTTGCAGGTATTCCAGAGGCAAGGCAGGCTACCTTAATTGGGCAATTGGAGCAAAATCAGGATTTGCCTACCTATCGTTTTGATATTCATATGCAAGGTTCTAAAGAAACGGTCTTTTTTGATTTGTGATGGATAGGCTCGAGCGCAATAAGCATACCGTCATGGCATTTTATAACCTCATGTTTAACCAAAACAAACCACCTGAAGCCATAGAATTAAAAGTTATAGAACACTGGGATGTTTTGCAAGTCATTCCTGCAAGCTCAGTAAATGAAAATGGGATGTTTTAGTTTAAATGAGTTTTTCGCCTACGGATTCCTTGCTCTATAAAGGGCTTTTTCGAGATGATCTAGTTGCACAGCTATTTAGTGACGATGCGTTTATCACGCGGCTCGTTGACGTTGAAATTGCCTTGGCAAAAGTTCAAGCTGAGCTAAGCATTATTCCAAAAGATGCTGCTGAATCCATCATCCAAAAAGCTGCTTCTTTCCCCATTAACTGGGAACAATTGCAGGAGGATACAGAAAAAGCTGGCGTGCCGATTATTGGCCTACTTGCCCAAGTTCGAAAGCATCTTGGAGCTGCAGTTGGCTCGTATATCCATTGGGGTGCAACGACTCAAGACATTATGGATACGGCGTTGGTGTTGCAAATTAGGGATGCGATAGGGCACCTGGAAAGCCAACTGCTCAAAGTCATTAAATCCTTAAGTAAAGTGGCAGATACGCATAGGCATACGATAATGGCTGGGCGCACCCATTCTCAACAAGCGTTGCCGATTACCTTTGGGTTTAAAGTGGCAGGTTGGTTAGCACCTTTGCTGCGGCATTTTGAGAGACTAGAAGAGCTTAAGGCTCGAGTCCTCGTTGTTCAACTAGGTGGCGCTGTAGGTACGCTGGCATCTTTAGGTTCAGGGGGTTTAAGAGTTCAGCAAGCCTTTGCAGCTGAACTAGGTCTTAATATTCCTATTATGCCCTGGCACACCCAGCGGGATTCTTTAGTGGAACTTGCGAACTGGCTTTCTTTGGTCTCGGGTAGTTTGGCAAAAATTGCGCAAGATATTATTTTGATGGCGCAAACAGAAGTTGCTGAACTTCGTGAGTCAAATGACCCTGACCGGGGTGGCAGCAGCACCATGCCGCAAAAATCTAACCCTATTCAGAGCGAAGGTATCATTGCAGCGGCAAGGGCGAATGCTTCTTTACTGGGAACGATGCACCAGGCACTAATCCAGGAGCATGAAAGAGCAACGCATGGTTGGCAGCTCGAGTGGCTAACATTGCCGCAAATGCTTGGTTTAACGGCGGTTTGTCTGAAAAAATCACTATGGCTTTCTGAAAATATGGTTGTTGACACTGCGCAAATGCAGGCAAATATTGATATTTCGCAGGGATTAATGATAGCAGAAGCGATAAGTTTTGAACTGACAAAGTATATGCCACGAAATGAAGCGAAAATCTTGGTTAAGGCTGGCGTTGAGATCACTCTAAAAGAAGGCGGACATTTAGCTGATATTGTGGCGAAGATGAGTGGTGGCAAGCTCGAGCCTGCCAAATTCAAAGAACTTAACTATCTTGGGGAAACGCAAACCTTTATTGGGCAAGTATTAGAGGAGGTAAAAAAGCTATGAATGATGTTGTCATTGTTAGTGCTGCCAGAACACCTATTGGTAGTATTCGCGGTACGCTGTCGCAAGTCAGACCCGATGATTTGGCAGCGGTTGCCATCAAAGCTGCCGTTGAGCGTTCAGGTATTGACCCTATAGACATAGAAGAGGTCTATCTGGGTTGCGCCAACCAGGCAGGTGAAGATAATCGGGATATTGCACGAATGGCACTTTTGCTGGCGGGGCTACCGCAAAGTATTGCTGGCGTTACCTTTAACCGTCTTTGCGCCAGTGGGCTAAACGCCGTGAATCAAGCCGCCAGAGCTATAAAAGCGGGTGAAGGTGACATTTTTGTAGCAGGCGGCGTCGAGAGTATGACACGCGCCCCTTATTCGTTGCCTAAAAACCCAACAGGGTTTGGCCCTTCTGGGAACATCACCGCTTTCGATACCTCGCTGGGTTGGCGCTACCCTAACCCCAGGCTCGAGGCTATGTTTCCTTTAGAAGCAATGGGTGAAACAGCAGAAAATATCTTTGAACAAAGTTGCGCTGGGCAAATCAAAGGTGGCGAAATCAGTCGTGAAGAGCAAGACCGTTTTGCGCTACAAAGTCAAGCGAGAGCGGTTCACGCTATAAATCAGGGTTATTTTGATAGAGAGATTGTTCCTGTTGAGATTCCACAGCGAAAAGGTGAAACACTAATCTTTAACCAAGACGAGTATCCACGGTATAGACAAGCAGAAAACGGGCTCGAGCTTGATACGAGCCTCGAGCAACTTGCTAAACTCAAACCAGCCTTCCGCAAAGGGGGCACGGTCACCGCTGGAAACTCGAGCGGGCTAAACGATGGTGCTTGCGCTTTAGTTCTTATGTCAGAACAAAGAGCCAATGATTTAGGCATCAAACCGTTGGCGCGTTGGCTTGGGTCAGCGGCAGCAGGCGTTGACCCAAGGGTTATGGGGCTTGGACCTATCACCGCAACCCGAAAACTTTTAGAGCGTAAAGAGCTAACCTTGAAAGATATAGACCTTGCAGAATTAAATGAAGCGTTTGCCGTTCAAGCTTTGGCGGTCATGCGTGAGTTAGATTTATCTGAAGACATAACTAATGTTAATGGGGGTGCGATTGCCCTGGGGCACCCCTTAGGCTGCTCAGGGGCGCGCATTCTGACAACCTTAATCTACGAAATGCAGCGACGTGCTAGAGCAGGGCAGTCAATGCGCTATGGTTTGGCGACCCTATGCGTAGGCGTTGGTCAGGGCGAAGCTACCCTCATAGAAAGCCTGTCATGAAGCAAGTATCTCAAGTCTCCTTAGCTGCCGCCATTTCCAAAGTAAAAACAGGGGACACCTTACTCATTGGTGGCTTTGGCATGACAGGAAACCCAGTCCACCTGTTACATGCCCTTGCAGAAACAAAGGTTAAAGACCTAATCTATGTTGCCAATAATGTTGGCGAAGCAGGTATAGGTGGCGGAAGACTTTTGCGTAACGGTCAGATCAAAAAAGCAATTGGGTCATTTTTTACCAGTAACCCAGAAGCGGTTAAGGCCGCGCAAACAGGAGCCATTGACTTTGAACTGATTCCGCAAGGAACGCTAGCAGAGGCACTTCGCGCAGGAGGCGCTGGTATTGGTGGGTTTTATACCCCAACAGCTGCGGGTACGGTGATTGCCAAAAATAGCGAAACCAAAGAAATTAACGGTCAGATTCAGGTTTTTGTGCCTGCCATTCGGGGTAATGTGGCACTCATTCGTGCCTATAAAGCCGATACCGCTGGAAATCTGGTTTATAGGATGACAGAAAATAATTTTAATAAAGCTATGGCAACGGCGGCAGATTTGGTCATTGTCGAAGTAGAGTATATTGTTGAGGTTGGCGAGCTTGCCCCCGAAGCTATTCATACCCCTGGCTGCTATGTTGATTATCTGGTACAGGCGACAAATACGCTCGAGGATTTAGGGTCTTCGGCTTCGGTAAAAGCTAGCTCTAAAAAAGCTGACGAAGGCCGCATGAGCATGGCAAAAAGGGCGCTTGCAGAACTGCATAGGGGAGATGTGGTTAATCTCGGCGTGGGTATTCCTACACTGGTGGCTGACCTCATAACGTCAGAACACGGCATCATCTTGCATTCCGAAAATGGCATGCTAGGGGTTGGCCCAGAACCCAAAGAAGGTGGCGCGATGGACTATCCTGTTAATGCAGGTAAAGTGCCTGTAACCGCTTTACCAGGAAGCAGCTATTTTGATAGTGCTGATTCATTTGCCATGATTCGTGGAGGGCATATTGATGTCGCAATCATGGGCGGCTTAGAGGTTGATGAAGCTGCCAATTTAGCAAACTGGGCCGTACCAGGGAAACCCCTTCTAGGGGTGGGTGGCGCTATGGATTTGGCGGCTGGTGCAAAAAAACTTATCATTACCATGACGCATACCAATAGCGACGGAAGTTCAAAAATCGTACCTAACTGCACTTTACCCCTCACGGCGGAAAAAGCGGTTGACATGATTATTACGGATTTGGCCGTTTTTAGCTTTGAAGCTGGACAGCTTTATCTTATTGAGATTATGAAAGGCTCGAGCTTAGAGGAAGTGCGTGCTAAAACCACCGCAAGGTTTCTTGAGCGCCTAGATGTTTAGAATTGCCCATGTATCTGTAGCAGATTCAAGGCAGTAAAGAGTTGGACTTTCAAAGTTTTGGCTGAGGCTTTAGTGCTAGTTTCTTTGCTAGACTGAATCAGGATGCAAGCTCAACTTGAATTACTTGGTGGCCCGAGACTTTTGCTTGATGGAATCAAACAAGACCTTTCTATCAACAGGTCTTTACTCCTTGCAAGTTACTTGGCCTTTCAAGCTGACTGGGTAAGTCGAGATGAAATTCTAACGGTGTTTTGGCCTCAGGCGACTGAAGTTAAAGCGAGGCAAAGTTTAAGAGCGCTCATATATCAGTGCAAGAAGATGCCTTATGCTTTTGCTTTTGCCTTTGAAGACCAGCAAATGCGCTGGCTAGGTCAGACAGATATTTCCGCGTTTCAAGAGGCAATATCAAAAGGTCAATGGCAGAAGGCAGTCGAACTTTACTCAGGGGCTTTTTTAGAAAAGGTTCAAAGTGATGACTCGAGCGCGTTTAACAGCTGGCTTGAACAAACGCGTGATGAACTTTTAAGCGCCTGGCGAAATGGAGCTTTGCTGGTAGCCAAAGAAGACATAGCCCTAGCTAGGTACAACCCTGCGATAAATCTTTTAGAAGCTGTTTTGTACAGTGATTTTTTGGCTGAGGACGTTGTTCAGCTTAGTATGCGTGCCTATGCCCTTGCCGGTCAAAAAGAGAAAGCCTTAAAAACCTTTGAAGTCTTTAGAAAAAGCCTACTAAAAGAACTCGAGCTCGAGCCTGTTGAAGCTACGCTAGAGTTAGCAGAAAAGATTCGTACTGGTCTTCTAGAGCCTAGTGTAAAACTAGCTGATATACCTGGACCAACGCAAGAAAGGTTAAGTCAAGCGTCTTTCTTACCTCAAGCCCTAACGCCCTTTGTCGGTAGAACGCTTGAACTGCTTGAGCTTAGTCAATTGCTTAAGCAAGAAAATACAAGGCTGATAACCTTGCTTGGGCCAGGGGGAATCGGTAAATCACGCTTAAGTTTGCAACTATTAAGAGAGCAAAAATCTAACTTCTTGGATGGGGTTTATTTTGTCTCATTGGCACCTTTGCGGTCTGATCATGAAGTACCTGACGCTGTAGCTTCGGCTTTGCAGTTAAGGCTTTCTGGAGAGGCTCGAGTTGCAGAGGAAGTCTTTAGCTATCTAGCCAATAAATCTATGCTCATTGTTCTGGACAATACCGAGCATCTTTCAGGAATAGCTTTATTCGTCAAGCGACTCTTAGAACAGGCACCTAAATGTATTTTTATCTGTACCTCAAGGTTACTTTTAGGACTTCCCAATGAGCTTGTTTATGATGTTGTAGGGTTAAGCGTACCCTCAGTCCACGAAGAAAGTAGTTTAGACGCTTACGACGCAGTGCAGCTTTTCATAAGAACTGCGCGGCGTGTACGATCTGATTTTAGTCTGCAAAAGGCTGACTATCCTCTAGTTATAGAGCTATGCCAATTTTTAGAAGGAATGCCACTTGCCTTAGAGCTGGCAGCGAGCTGGGTAAGACTTTTTAGCTTGCCAGATTTATACAATGAACTTCGTAAAGATATTGACCTTTTAGAAGCGACAGCTCAAGAAGTCAGTGAAAGGCATACAAGCCTCCGTAAAGTCTTTGAGACATCCTGGACGCTGCTAAATTCAGAACAGCAACGAGTGTTGGCTGTGATTAGTGTTTTTCGCGGAGGTTTTGACCTTCAAGCTGTTCATAAAATTACGGGTGCATCTCCCAGAATTTTGTTGTCTTTGGTCAATACCTCACTCTTACGTACGACGTCTTCTGGTCGATTCTCAATTCTTGAGGTTATTCGCCAGTATGCTGCTGAAAAACTTGTGCAGGACCAAGAGCTTTTAGACGGACATGCTGAGCACTATTTGGGGGTACTTGCTAGCCTAACTGATAATCTTAAAGGTGACTCGCCTAAAAGCAGCCTCACTATCATAGAAAATGATTTAGAGAATATACGTACCGCTTGGCACTGGGCGCTCGAGCGATTACGTTTTGACCTTTGCTATGACGCCAGCGAATCTTTGTTTGTATTTTTAAAAGAAAAAGCGCGTTATCAAGAGGCTTTAACCTTATTAAAAGAAGCTCGAAAAGTTTTGGCAAACCACCCCAACGCTAAATTACAGATGCTTTTAGCCTATAAGCAAGGCGCTTGCTACTATGACATAAATGACTACAGCTTAGCTCGAGCCCTCTGTTTAGAAAGCTTAGCCTTGGCAAAAACCCTCAATGATTCTGTGATTAGCCTTAGAAACATTCTAGTGCTGGCTAATATTTGTAATGCACTAGGTGACTACGATCAGGCTTTTTATTATGCGGAAGAGGCATTAGCATTGGCTCAGCAGTTAGGCAGCGAAGATCTGATCGTTCGGAGTCGCGACCTACTCGCCATGATTGAAGAATTTAGAGGAAACTTTGCAACTTCTGAAGAGCACTATCGATTTGTCTTAAATTTCCATAGAGAAAGCAGACAAAAGCTCGAGCTGGTCAGAGCCCTTAATAACTACGGTTGTTTTTTAAATGATACAGCTAGACCAGGGGAAGCAAAACCACTCTTTCTGGAAGGGCTCGAGCTTGTCGAAAATGCTGGCCTAAATGCCTATAAAGCCTTTTTTAGAGAAGGTGTCGGCAACAGTGCCTACTTACTGGGTGATTTTGCTGAAGCAATTCGTAATACCGAACAGGCACTTATTCTTTACATAGAGCATGGCGACAGTGAAGGCCAGGCGGTTACTCAAACCATTTTGGCCAATAGCTATCTTGCTCAAAAAGAGTTTAAAAAAGCCACTATTTATGCCAAACAGGCTGTGCACCTTTGCAAGGCAAAGGACTCACGGCGAAAACTCATGACTACATTACTGGCTTGGGCAGAAATCTCGCTTGCTCAAGATGACCTAACGACGGCTACTACGCTCCTAACCATTGTGAAAAATCATGGGGCTTCTAAAAAAGTATGTAAAGAAGCTGCCGAAACCGTAGCAAAGCGCTACAGTTTGCAATTGCTTCCTAAGATATCAGACGACGAATTAGATACTTTGCTTACGGCTTTTTTGAATAAGCAAAACAGTTTGAATTTGTCTTAAGGTTGTTGTATTTAAAAGAAGTATTGAATCAGCAGCTAAGGTAGGCTAGTTTCGATGAATGTGCAAAGTTTAGCGCGACCTCTGCTGGAAATGCAGTTGGTTTTGTCAATCAAGCTTAAGCTAAATATTTGACGACTGGAAAAACAAGATAATACCCTCCAGAACAGAGTAATCACGCTTTTTCTAAAGGTTCAATCACGCTTCAATCACGCCTCTTTTTCTAAACTCTGAATCATGGAGGTATAAATGAAGCAAGCTGATGATGAAGCTACTAAAGCCAATCTAATCCAAGTTGAAAAGCTTAGCTATGGCAAAGCCCATAAAGCCTTTCTCATTAGCTTGTACTACCCTAAAGCGGACACAGCAGCTGAGAAAATTAATGAGGCTTATGTAATCGTCCAAGCCTCGCATGAAGCAAATACCTATAAGTTTAAAGATTTAGCCAGCGCTTTTGCTCATTTGGAATCATTGTTTGATGAATCTCTGAAAGTTCAAATGCAGGTAGACGGTAGCTGAAAAAATGTGCGTTTGCTGGGATTCTTTTGTAACCAGGTTGGTTAAAACCAAATGTTCCAAAAAGCTCGAGCCGATCTCGCCAAACGACGAAAAGCCTAACGTTTAAAGTTCAAAAGTTTTAAATACAGGGAGAAGTAGACGAGATTGTTAAAGGGAAACTTTCTTGCTGGGAGGCAAAATGAAATTTGTAAAAGTAGTAAGTATTTTTAGTTTATTCGTCCTAATAATAAGTGCATGTAACTCGAGCCCTGGATCAAATGGTAAAAAAGAACGGTTTCAACCCTACCCCGAAGAAACTCAGATTTTAGCTCTAACCAATGCCTTTAGAGTGCAAGCACAAACATGTGGTACACAACAATTCCCGGCGGTTCAAGTTTTGACTCAAGTTGAAGCGGTAGGAGATACAGCCTGGTTCCATAGTACGGAAATGGCCGCTCAAGATACTGAGAATCATGTTGGAGCCAGTACCGTTGATCGTCTAAAAGCCCAAGGTTTTAACCCAGGTACGACAGTAGAACATCGCAAGAAGACCGCATTACCCGTTAATCCCGAAGAAGCTTTCAATGCGTGGAAAGCAGATCCAGTTGCCTGCGCCGACCTTATGAACCCAAGCTTTACAGTAATGGGAGCGGGCTATGCAGGACACCATGACGGATTCACAAGTGCCTACTGGACCCAGATTTTAACGACACCTCAAAACAATACTGCCCAACCCAGTCTTAGCCTTAACCCTACTACAACAACGGTGACGGTCGGCAATGCTACGGCAGTCACCTTTAATGCGGTCTTAGCTGGCTCAACGGATACTATCAATTGGACCCTTACAGGTGCGGGTAGTATCTCGGCAACAACAGGTGCAACAACAAATTACACAGCGCCACCAACAGGTGCTGCGGGTACGGCGACACTGACCGCTACCGCAGGAGCCCTGACGGCAAGTGCAGCCATAACGATAAACGCTGCTGCTCCAGGTCTGACAATTACTCCAGCTACCGCTACCTCCATAGTTAACGGACCCGATATCATCTTTAAAGCCTCGAGCAACCAAATCACTTGGAGCATGACGGGCCCTGGTACATTTGCTTGGGCAGGGGATACGTTTACCTTTAAACCTGGAGGTGTGGGCACAACCGTTATAACGGCTAGCGCCGTTACAGGAGGTCTTACGGCAACAGCTACGGTTTCAACTATAGACCTGAGTGTCTCTCCCATTACAGCAAGCATTGCCCTAGGTGGCGCTGCTGTACCCTTTACTGCTGCCCTCACGGGTTCAACCGCAACTATTAACTGGAGTTTAACGGGGCCAGGAACGATCTCAACAAACACGGGTGCGACTACCAACTACACTCCTCCTGCAACGGGTGAGGCGGGTACAGCTACCTTGAGCGCTACCGTAGATACAGTGAAAGTATCAGCGACCATCAGCTTAGTCGTTCTTCCTGCGGGAGGGTTACAAGTTGAGGTCAAAGATTTGCAGCGACAGGCTTTGGTACCTCCGTTTGGTCCAGGTTCATTGGGTAGGCATATATCCGATCGCCCGGTAGCACCTATGGCTGCAAATCCAAATGGCGGTGCCTACATCCTCTGGATTCGAGACGCCGATAAAAAAGCCTTTCTGACCCAAGTGGATGGCAATGGTAATGTCGTTGGTACTGATCAAGACCTCGGCACCGCTGAGGTTGCTGGTGCTGTTGGCACCGATGGTACCAAAGTGGCCTATCTGCTCAAGACTGCCCCTGACCAATTGCTCTTTAAGGTTGTGGGTGGAGGCCAGACCCTACTTGTTAATAATTCTCAGCCAGCCCCCTGGCCTGGTGGCGATGCCTTTGGCAACACAGCCATGCTCAAGCCCGTGGATTTTAGGCGGCAAGCAGTAGTGCCAGTAGCTGGTAACTGGTTTACCTCATTTGATCACAACAACAACTTTGGCACCGCAACTGCACCAGATGTTCATACAGGCATGAGCATGGTAATGCTGGATGGTAATGGTACTAATCCGACCCTCGGTGTCCCGTGGGGTACCTCGCACAGCCTTGACATCCTGGCGCTCTATGACGGTACCAACATCCTCAATGTCACCGTGGGGGATGCCTTCCCACAGGACTTTAGGATCACGGTATTGACCCCGCAGGGTCAGGTCGTTGGCAACCCGATCGATTTGTTTGCTAAAAACAAATTTAACGTGGGTGGCCAGAATATCGACAGTGTTCCGGGCAATCAAGGAGGGCTTAGCTCGGGCAAGTTGGGCGGTCTGTCGGATATCGGTGGGGGTAAGTTTGCTCTGAGCTATCTGATTCAACCCAGTGACGGCTTGGCTGCCAAGATTAATGAAGTCGGCGTCTTGATTTTTGATAAGACGGGTACAGCGCAGCGCATTAAGATCAAGGATGGCACTGGCATCAAGTATGTAAGGTCAGCTCGCTATGGTGCCAATATACTGGTAGCGTGGGAAACGACCGTTGGCAAGTTCTTTGCCATGGTAGTGGATGCTCAAGGTACAGTTATAAAAGCCGAACAAGAACTGTTTGGTGGTGCAGTCTTTAGCGAACGCGACAGCTTTGTTAACCTGTCTAATGGTGATGTTATGTGGACTGCTTCGGTGGGCGGTACGCTTAAAGTATACCGTTTACCAGCGCCTTAAAAAAATATCTATGTCAGCTAGAGGTAGTGTTTTGCCTCTGGCTGGCAAACTGTCATAGCGTGTAGGGATATAGTGTAAGAACGGGAAACGGTAAAACAATGCTTGCACTAGAACACGGCTCGAGCTCGAGCCTCTTATTCACTGGGAGCGTTTTTATATGAAGCTGGTCTTAATGGGTATCACGATTTATTTCACTTTGCTACTAGCAGCTTGCAGTTCTATTGTCCCTCCCCAGACCTTGGCTGACCCCATAGGTGTTAAGGGAAAGCAAGTCCAAGTTGAGATTGGTGCCTCAGATAGCTTAAAAACGGCAGCCGCAGGGCTAGGGTTTTTGACAAGTAGCTTTGCCGATATAGATACAAGTAGCTCGCCAATCGCCTTAAATTTAAGCCAGGGACTATTTAAACTTGGCTTTGCGGCCGAAACGACACTTGATAGTTCTGCTTCAGTTTTGCCCTGCGGAATTATTCTGACGGATGTAACTATAGATGTTAGTTTAAGCGATTCACTGAAAATGCTGGCTTTACCAAGTTTTCGCGTAAACAAGCTCATTGAATTGGTGCAAAATAAGGCTGAACCCACTAAGTATTCAATCGTTACTAAAGATGCCTTTATAGGTATTGTTTTATCAGGCGTTGATGCCGCCAATTTACAAGACATTCTTACCTCGGGCGGCGCAAATGACGTAAGGGTAAAGGTAAGTGTGCAGACCGCCAGCGTGCCTGACCTGCCACCAGGTAGCCTACTAACCTTTACCTTTGAAACCTCAGAAGCAACCCTTACGTTTTAAAGCTATGACTAACTATTGCTCAAAAGCTAGTATTTCTTTCGCTCAGGAAGCGTTTTATTTTTGTGCTCGTTGCTATCGTCCTTTTGTGCGTCTAGTCGGGAGAGTTTTATGAACCTTCGTAATAGTTTGCGGGCGCTGTCCATTTTGCTTTTACTCACTGCTTGTAACAGCAATACCAGGCTGGTTTTTGAGTTTAATTTTTTGCCCGTTTTATATATTGTTGAAAACCCTGTTAATCCAAGTAGAGCAAAACTCTTGGCAGATGCTTTAGGGATTGAAGGCGATATTATTGCAAAGGATGGTAGCATCCGCTACTTAAACCGCGAACGTTTTCAGGCTTTGCCTATGACCCAATTAGGAGCAGGTGAACCTGATGAAGATGGCAATATTACTAGGCTCGAGGGCTTTGATTTTGCAGCTATCAAACAAATCAAACCATTATCTGATGAGGAAGCCTTGCAAAAAGCACAACACGCGCTCGAGCTTGCAGGTTTAAAAGTTCAAGGAGGCACTGCCAAGATTGGGCACTCTCGGTTTGAAGCAGTGAATAAGGACGGCTCGGTCTTAGTTGATCTTCCCCTGGATACCCAAATTGATTTTGAGGCAGTGACGCCCAATGGCTACCCGCTCAAAGGCCCAGGGGCCGACATCAAAATTGTCTTTGATGGTGAAGGAATAGTTACCCAACTGAACTACGCCTTTCGCGTTTTGGTTGAAGGGCAGCGCGAGTCTGTGGTCTCAGCGCAGGAAGCTAAAATTCGTGCAGCTGCTAAGTATTTTGATGTTTCAGAACAAGAGATATCTTTGCAAGCCAATTGTGCTGCAGCTGTCAGTCAACTTGGCACTTTATGCCTTGATTCTGAAGTGGTTTATTTTGCGCCTCCCATTGACTTAGCGATCACACAAGTTGTACCGCACTACCTGTTTAAAGGCGATTTTACGGTAGATGGGGCAACCGTGGCAGTTCGAAATCTATTGATTCCAGCCATTGACAATGCCCCTAAAGTTAACTTAAGCATGACAGCCAGTTCTGGAACCACAATTAAAGCGTCCGCTAGCGTTGTGGGTGGACTTGCACCTTATGAATATAGCTGGTCGTCATCGACCACGCCGCTTGATGTGGGGAACAGCTCGAGCCTTAGCTACGCTGTTCAAGGTCGAGAAGAGGTGACTCAGGAAACACTAAGTGTTGTTGTTACTGATACCAATGGGGTAAGTAGCTGGACTAGCCAAACGGTTTCAGTAACAGCACCCGCCCAAGTAAAAATACAAACCCAAGCAACTCCAACAACCTCGGTCGGAGCTGAGTGGATTGGTTTATCTCAAGGGCTTCCTTATGCAGGCTCAAATACTAAAGCGCTTCTTAATCAGGTAAGGAAAGCTGGTGTTGACGTTGCTTTTAATTGGGGCGAACGCTCAGCTCAACAAAGAGATTTTGTCAAAGCCAGTGATGACCTTGGTATCGACAGTGTTGATTTCGGCTTTTACACAGGCCATGCCTATGGTTTAGGGTTTTTCTTTGAGGCTGTGCAAGATAAGCGTAGTTTTACCAGTGATCAGGCAAGCTGGGGTGAAACCGATTTAGAATGGCTGACCATTGCCGCATGTGGACCCTTACAAGAAAAAGAAGCGGGAATCCCTTGGTGGCGGCAGTGGGGCTCAGCCTTTAATGGCTTACACCTGATGCTTGCTTATGCCAACACTACCTTTGACAATAACCGTGAAGGTAAGGTCTATGGTGAGGAGCTGTTTGAAAAAGCGCTCCCCTTAAGACAAGCCTGGGCAAATACCGCCACCGACATTCAAACGCCAAGCGAAATTTACGCTGTTATGGGTGTTTGGGGTAAGGACAATGTGAATAATTACAA